>NZ_QBLR01000505.1:0-1053 GCF_003070835.1 Halanaerobium sp.
CTGTTAATATCAACAACTTTACTCTTTGCACTCATTTTTTATTCCTCCTCTTAATTTAAGGAGACCCAGATTTAATCCAGGCCTCCAATTATATTTAGTCTTCTTCTGGTCTTTGAGCTTCTTCATCACTTAGATCATGGTCACAGTGGGGGCAGTTCCATTCACCCTTTTTACAGGAGCTGTAGGACTTCCTTCCACACTCAGGACAGTGCTTTACATACATCTTATTCACCTCCTTTCTCTGCTTTTTAGACATAAAAAAAGCCCGGCGCCGGCCAGGTTAATTAAATATTATTAACTTTTGCTGATTCAGTCTTTCATCAGATTCTCTTCCTGCATACTGATAAAGTTATCTCTGCTGCCGATAATAATATGGTCCACTACATTGATCCCCATTATCTTACCGGCCTTCTGCAGCTTTTTAGTAATTGAGATATCATCACTGCTTGCATCCGCCACACCTGAAGGATGATTGTGAGCTAAAACTATACCCGCTGCATTCTGCAGTATTGCCCGTTTAAAGACCTCTCTGGGAGTAACTAGACTTGAAGTCAATGTACCTGTAGAAACCTCAAATACCCCTGTTACCTTGTTCTTAACATCAATGGTAGCGATAGCAAAGACTTCTTCTGCTCTCCTGTCAAGTTCAACCACTTCTACAAAGAGATCTCTTGCCTGAAACGGGTTCCTCACATACTTATCAATGTCATACCTTCCACCTGACTCCTTAACAATTCTTAGACTAAACTTCTGAATATTTACCATTATTCTCATCTCCTTTATGTTTTAGTATTCATTTAAAAGGGCATCTTAAATTCCTGATCATCACTGCTTAAGGCTGCAGATGCTTTCTCCTCTTTCTGCAACTGTCTGGCTGCTCTATCAAGTTCATCCTCATCCATTTGCTCAGCATAGGGTCCTAAAGCTCTCTTTATTCTCCACTCATCACTCGGCACACCATTAACCGGCATAATTTTCACCTCCAAATAAAAAAAGAGACCATCAGCTCTCACTGACAGTCCCCTGAGTTTAACCCTAAGCATTATTCCAGCC
>NZ_QBLR01000089.1:0-13173 GCF_003070835.1 Halanaerobium sp.
ATCTGCTCAACACCCCCTCATGACCCGTGAGTTTATGGTGTTTATAAATAAAGGCAGGTCTTCCGGCTCGGTTCAGTTAATAATCAGCCTTCCCAGTTTTCCCAGTGGCAGTTTTGATTATCTTTAAACCTTACGGCGGCGGGACCGCAGAGGTTTTTCACCTCTTTCCCGTTTTAATCCAGCCAGTTATTTTTGCTGTTAACGCTAAAATAATGACTGAAACCCTTATTTAAAACTATTCAATTTTTAATTAACTATTTTTATCTTAATACATCTGTCAGCAAATCACAAATATTTTACTTTTAATCTCTAAACAAATTTAAAGCTGAGCTTCAATTAAAGCTTAATTTTCTTTAAAATACTCACTTTTTGTTTTGAAAAAGATTCTGCGATAAATAAGCTTAAGCTAACTTTATTCATTACGGCCTTTAACCGCTACCGAGCCAAAATAAAATAGAGCTGCTGTAATAATAATCACTGCTCCTGAGGGCAGGTCATAATAATAAGAAAAAGTCAGACCGCTGAAGGAAAAAATTAGACCAAAAGCAACTGCAAGGCCCATAATCTTCTTCAAATCATCTGTATATAATCTGGCTGCAGCCGGAGGTGCAGTTAAAAGTGCAATTACCAGCACTATCCCTACAACTCTGATTAAAATTACAATTGCCAGGGCAATCATAATAAAAAGAAAGTTTTCCAGCAGAGTTGATTTCACACCTAAAACTCTTAAAAACTCTTCATCAAATAAATAAGCTTTCCAGTAATTAAACAAACTCACTATAGCAAGCAGCATAAAAACTGTCAGGGCTCCCATCAGCCAGACATCGATTCTTCTAACTGTCAGGATATCACCAAATAAATAAGAAGAAATATCAGGTGGATAACCGGGTGTAAAACCAATAAATAAAACTCCAAGGGCCATTCCCAGGGACCAGAACATACCAATTAAAGTGTCTGAGCCTGTTCCAATTTTACGACGGATAGAGGCAATTGCCAGAGAA
Source organism: Halanaerobium sp. (assembly GCF_003070835.1). Taxonomy (NCBI): domain Bacteria; kingdom Bacillati; phylum Bacillota; class Clostridia; order Halanaerobiales; family Halanaerobiaceae; genus Halanaerobium; species Halanaerobium sp. The sequence goes on from NZ_QBLR01000089.1 coordinate 1,002, forward strand.
GCTCCCACTGCAAAGGCAAAGGCTCCATAGATAGGTTCAATATTTAAAAGATAGCCAAGTCCAATTCCACCAAATGATGTATGAGCTATACCTCCACTCAACATCACCAGCTTCTTTTCGACAATAATTGTCCCAATCAAACCACAGGCAATACTGGCCAGCACCGCTGCCGCAAAGGCATTCTGCATAAAATTATAATTCAAGACTGCTTCAATCATTATTCTCCTCCTCTCCGTGTGGTGCAAATACATGGTGAGGATGACCGTGAGCAATCAGATCAACCGGACAGCCAAAGACCTGTTCTGTTGTTTCCTGATCCAGATGCTTATCTCCATGATGATATAATTTCTCATTCAGGCAGGCCAGACTGTCAAAATAAGAAGAAACTGCTGCCAGATCATGAGTAACCACAATAATAGTCTTATCTTTATTTAGTTCTTTTAACAATTCATATATCTGCGAGGTAGAGCTAGCATCAACATTTGCGGTAGGCTCATCTAAAAGCAGTATTTCAGGTTCTACTGCCAGCCCCCTGGCAATCAAAACCCGCTGCAGCTGGCCACCTGAAAGTTTGCCAATCTGCCTATCTTTTAAATTCAACAAATTGAGCTGATCTAATACAGCTTCAGCCTTCTCTATATCTTCTTTCTGATACTGATGAAAAAATCTGACTCTTCCTCCCAGTCTGGCCATTAAAACAACATCCAGCACACTGATTGGAAAACTGCGGTCAAAATTAGAAATCTGAGGCACATAGCCAATCTGATCAATAACCTCATTTAGAGGCTGTCCTAAAACTTTAACTTCTCCTTTTTGTGGTTCTATCAGACCCAGGATAACCTTAAGCAGAGTGGTTTTGCCACCACCATTTGGACCGATAATTCCCAGAAAAGCTCCCTCAGCAACCTCAAGATTAATATTTTTTAAAGCTTCTACATTACCGTAATTTACAGAAACATCATCTAATTCTACTGCATAAGTCATTACTGATCATCTCTCTGAGCAAGCTCTGCTGCCATCTTTTCGGCCATCTCTTTTAGATTTTGGATGTAGTTCTCAGACAGCGGATTTAATTGTACAATTTCTCCACCCAGTTCTTCTGCAACTGCTCTTGTTTTTCTGCTGTCAATTTCAGCCTGATAAAAAACATTTTTTATTCCTTTTTGAGCAGCATCTTCTATAACTTCCTGCAGATGCCGGGGACCAGGTTCCTTACCTTCTTCCTCAATGGCCATCATTTCCAGACCATAATGCTCAGTAAAATAGCCAAAAGAAGGATGATAAACTAAAATTACCTCACCCTGATGTGGACTTAGTAACTCTTCATTTTCCTGATCAGCTGCAGCCAATTTTCCCAGATAGCTTTCAGTATTAGACATAAATTCTTCTTTATACTCAGGTAATAATTCTATTAACTGATCCCTCATAATCTCCACCATAGATTCCACTCGAGCAGGGGAAAGCCAGATATGCGGATCACGTCCTTCTTGATGGCTGTGACCGTGGTCAGCATCTGTTGAATTTTCTTCTACCTCTTCAACTTGATGATCATCTTCTCCGCTAAAATAGCGGTGAGGATGCTCAACTTCTATTTCTTCAAATAACTTTACAACTCTAAGCCCAGTCATTTCCTCTGCCCTGGGTAAAATATTCTGCATATCTGCAGGTACTCCCATCGAAAAATAAAGGCTGGCCTGATTAAAAGCCCTCATCTCTGCCGGAGATGGCGCATAATTCGAAGGACTAAAGCCCTTCGGAATCATTGCTACTACTTCCACTCTCTCATCAGCAATTGCCTCGACCATTTCTATTTGCGGCACTATTGTCACTGCCACTGTTGTCTCTGCAGCTACTGCTGAAAATGGTGCTGCAAGTAATATGATTAAAAATAGTGAAAGTGAGAGAATCTTTATTTTTTTATTCATTTTCATCACCTCATTTTAGATTCTAAACTATAGTTCTAATTAAAAGCTGCAGCAGGCCAAAGATTCCTCCAAACCAGCCGTACTGTTTGAGGTGGGCAAAATAGCGACCGGCAAAACTATCAAAAACTTCTTCAATTTCTGCTGGATCCATTTTGCGAACTTCTTCAGCTGTCAGCTTCTTTAATTCTAAACTTTTAAGTAGAGCTTCCGAATTAGCCTTAAAACTATCCACTCCACTTTCTATAAACAACTCCAGCAGATATTTTAAGCTTTCTCTTTCCAGATTCTCTTCTAAAAACTCTGCCCCGGCTGTGATATCTGCTGCTGCCTCATCTAAAATCAATTTATTTAACTCAGGTTCCTTAATTAATTCTGAGATATTATTTAATATTTTCTTAAACTGCTGCTCATCCAGCAGATCGGAAGAAATTAATTCAAGCTCTTTAAAAAGTCTCTTTAATTCCTGATTAACCCCTTTAAGTTCAACTTGACTTAAAAGCTGCTCCATCTCTGCTTTAATTAAATTTTCTGCCAGGAAATTTTTCAATTTCAGCAGCAGCTGTAATTTTTGTTCCAGATTTAAATGCTCTTTAATAAAATATTCAATATTAGCTGCTTTGATTTCCAGTTCCAGGGAGAATAAATCTTCATTTTTTGACTTCAAACTCTGATCCAGCAGCTTATTTATCTCATTCTCACTTAAATAAAGGACTTCAGTTATTAAATTTGATCCCTGACTGGAAGCAAAAAACCCTCTTAAAAGCTGACCTAAATCAATCTTCTCCCTGTTGAAAAGCTCGCTATTTCCAACATTTTCTATCAGATCAAGATAAAGATTTTCCAGCTTGGATTTTTTTTCAACAAAATACTCTTCTTTTAAACGCCTAAAGACTCTTTTGGTAACAGAATCAACAAATTCATCCAAATCAGCCATATAAATGGCTCCTGAAATTAGAGTGTTTTTTAAGAGCCCACCCTTTTTCTCTTTTTCCGCCTCAATAATCGCATCTTTTTTGAAATTAATCAGTTGAGCTGCTCTTTCTTCCTTTTGAATTAAAAACTCTAAACTCTGATCCAGATAGTTATCGGATTCTGCTTTTAAAACCTCTATTATTTTTGCTTTTAAATCATAATCAATTTTAGTATTTAAAAGTTCAGGCACAATAAGGCCGAAAAATGGATAGAGCTCTTTATTCTTCAATAAATTCTTTAGCTGAGCTGAATTAAGATTAAATTTATATCTCCCGGCCGCAGCTGCAGTTAATTTTGTCAGATCAAGTTTTGAAATTAACTGTTCCTGCATTCCAGAAAAGTCTGATTTATGATTTAGATAGTCTCTGATGACTTCTGCAAAATTAACCCCAGATATTTTTTTATCCAGATACTTATTTAACTTCTGATTGAAAGGGGCTGCTGCTTTTTCTAAATCATCAGCTTTAAGCTTTAAAACTAGCTCATCTATTTTAGCCAGAGCCTCAGCAGCCAGCAGCTCATTGTTCTCTTTGATCAGCTCAAAAAACTGCTGATAATTATTCTGGTCAAAATATTCCAGAATAGTTTCTTTTATCTGGCTGCGGTTTTTTTCGATAATTTCTGCCGCAGAATCTGCTTTAAGCAGCTCTTTTTCTACAAATTTACCCATCGAATCAGCAAAACGACCTCTATTTTTAGCTACAACTCCGGGGGTAAATGGAATTCCAACACCTGCAATTTTCTTTTCCTGGTAGGGATGAAAAATCATCCAGATGGCCAGCACATTTGTCAGCCAGCCAACACCACCATATAAAACGGCAGAACTCAAATAATTAAGCCAGAGAGGTGCAGAATTAAAAACTGCCGCCTCCGCACCACTGAGAGAAAATATGAGTCCCGCTGCTGCACCTAAGACTGCACCTAAATAAGTTATTGGCTTTAATTCCTTACCCATAAAGTCCTCAATTGCCTGCTGAACTTCCTGGTCAGAAAGCTGGTGTAAATTTGCTGCTGCAGCCTGGGCAACCCGACCTTCTATTAGCTCAGGTAGATTATTATAAAAGAAAGCTGTAATTGAATCAGTTAAGTTAATAACAGTTTCTTCGCCTTTTAGTAATTGATAAAGTTCCTTTAATTCTTTGTCAGCAAAATTATTTTCTAGTTCTTTAAAATAATCTTCAGCCTCATATTTAAAACTTTCCTGATTGGCAGTTAATTCAGAATTGAGCTGGCTAAAAAATTCATTATTTAGATGCTGACTCAATTCAGCTGTAATAAAATTGCTCTGCTTAAGCTGCTGATAAAGCTCTTTAGAACTTTCTCTGCTTTTTTTAATTACAATATCCTCAGTAATCAGATCTTCTACTTTAAAGCCTGTCAGGTAGTCAAAAATTACACCTGCTGATTCTTCTGAACTGCTTAGTTTTTTGATTAAAGAAAAAATAAACTCAATTATCTTTTCTTCAACCAGCTGCTCCTGAAAAATATCTTCTGAAAATAACTCAATCACTTTCCTATTTTTATTTTCCTGATAGAAATCCCAGATAATATTTTCTAAATTAGAAGCCTGATCTTTAAAATCAATACCGGCAATAAACCGCTTTAACTTGAAATCTTTAATTTCTGCTAAAGCAGAGTCTGCCAGCTTCCAACTCTCAGAACTTAATTTTTCCGAAAGAGAGTTTTTAAGATGAGTTACAGGCAGTCCATATTCATCTATGTTTTCTTTATATTTGCTGTAAATCCCCTGCCTGCTCATGGCCTTAAAACCTGTGCTGGCCTCAATTTCTGCTTCTACAGACTCTAAAATTAGACTGTTTAATTCTTCTGATTCATCCTCAAGCAGCTCTATGATCTTAGATTCTGAACTGCTGAATAACGCAGCCAGATCTTGCAGTATATTTTTTTCCAGCTCTTTGCTTAATAAATCTGCAATTTTTAAATTTGAGTTATTAATTTCAATCTTAAAATTGATTAAAATCTCTCTCAGAGCCTGCTGCAGAAATTTATTCTGTTTTAACTCCTCAAGCTCCTCTTCACTTTTAAAAAGATCACTAAGTTTGACTTCTTTAATTTCCTTCAGTAAAGCGCTGGTCAGGGAATCAAGGTTAAAAAGTTCTTTGAGCTGTTCTTTAAATTCTAATTTATCTGCCTGATCTAAATTCTGATAATTTTCATCAAAATAACTGATCACTTTTTTGATAAAATCTTTTAGCTCAAGCTTAACTTCACTGCTTAAAAGCTGGTCCAGACTTTTAGCTTTTATTTCCTGATAAAGTCCAGCCGTGATTTTTTCTAAACTATTTTGATTTTCTGCCTCATCTATACTTTTAAGATAAAGCTGCTGGATTATTTTTTCAAGCTCTGATTGAGAAATTATCTTTTCCAATTTTTCTGACTCCAGATTTTCCGTACTTTTCTGAAGCAGATCGACTGCACTACCACCGAGCAGTGAGGAAAGGAGTCCATAGTTTTCCTTCCAGGCTGGAATATCACCTAAAACATTTTTCTTAGTTCTTCGGTCCAGATAAACATTTAGAAAATCACTTAAACTTTGAGAAAAGTTTTGCTTAAATTCCGGCCGCGAAAACTCCTCCTCCAGAGTATGATGATTAATCAAATCTCTTTCTACAAGCTCGGAGATACTGTCAATAAATTCATCTTTGGTTTTAATTACCACTCCCCCAAGTGGGCCGTACTCTTTGAAAATCATCTTTAATGCCAGGTTGTTAGTTAAATAGCCGGTTACCGCTCCTGTTCCTGCTGCTGAAATAATTGCTAATAAATCTAGAGCCATTTTTTCCTCTTAAAATAAACAAGTTGGATTACTGCAATCACCAGCATCAAAAGCATCACAGCAGGATAGGCTATTTTTTGTTCCAGCTCCGGCATATATTTAAAATTCATTCCATAAACTCCAGCTATAAAAGTTAGGGGGATAAAGATTGTTGAGATAATAGTTAAAAACTGCATAACTTCGTTCATTTTGTTGCTCTTATTTGAAAGATAGATATCCAGCAGGTTGGAAAGCATATCACGGCCGACATCAATCTCATCCATTAACTGACCGATATGGTCATAAACATCACGCAGATAATAGTCAGTTTCCTTAGATAAAAGTGATGACTCAACCCGATAAAGATTGCCAAAAATCGTATTAAGAGGCCAGATAGTTTTCCGCAAAAAAATGATTTCCAGTTTCAAATCCTGAATAATCTCCAGAGTGTCAGGACCCGTCTTGGCTGCTACAACAAGATCATCAAGCTCTTCTAAAACCTCTTCATTTCTTTCTAAAATATGAAAATAATTATCCACTATCGCATCTAAGAGAGAATAATATAAATAGTCTGCTCCTTTTTTTCTTATCTGGCCTTTATTCTCTTCAATTCGAACTCGAACTGGATTAAAATCATCACCATGAGCTTCCTGAAAAGTAATCACAGAGTTCTCCAGCAGAATTAAACTCACCTGTTCTGACTGAATATATTCTCCCTGGTAACTAAGCATATCTAAAATTGTAATAATATAATTATCAAATTCTTCTTTTTTAGGCCGCTGGCGGGTATTTGTAATATCTTCTAAAGTTAAAGGATGCAGCTTAATTGCTTTACCAACTTCCTTAACCAGCTCTACATCATGAATTCCAGTAATGTTAATCCAGTTAACCTGGTCAGCTGTCAGTAAATCCAGCGAAAATTCTTCCACACTCTGCCGCTCGACACCAGCTTCATTAAACTGAATCAGTTCAATTTCAGCATCAATCATTTTTTCTATGCCGTGTAAGGTTCCAGGAGTATGCCCAATTTCACTGGATTTAATTCTCGAAAATCTTCTCATATTCAACCTCCTACTCTATTTTTGGGATTTAAAAAGTTAAATTATGTAAATTATTATGCTAAAATTTAATAATAATCATTTTTAATATCCACAATTTGTGGATAACTTGTTGGTAACTATGGTCATTAATCCACATCTTTTGTTAATTAATTGTTAACAACTGTGGATAAAACACCTGTTTTGTGGGTAAGTTGTGGATAACTTGATAATTAACCCTAGTTATCCACTTAGTTTTCACTTCCTAAAAATTTAATAAATTTATCCACAAGCTCTGGATCAAAAACTTTTCCCTGATAGTAACTCAATTCTCTAATTATTTCGTTATCCTCTAAAGCTCCAAAATAGTATTTGTCTTTAAATAAAGGATAATACAGGTTTGAACTCAGATTGCTGTAAAAATTAACCACCGCAAAGAGCCGACTTAAAAAAGGAATTTCTTCTCCTTTTAAACCTTCTGGCCAGCCGCTGCCGTCAAAATGTTCATGATGGGCTAATACTAAATCAGTTATTTCTGCTAAATCATAATAATAACTCACAAAGTTAGCAGAGATAAGCACATGTTTTTGATATTCATGCCACTCTTCTGGGGTCAATTTTTCTCCTTTTTTTAAAATATTTTTATCTAAGGCCAATTTTCCAAGATCATGATGTCTGGCCAGAAGCAGAAGCTTTTCTTTTGTTTTTTGATTTAATTTAAAATAATCTGCAGCTTTTTTGGTTATCTCCAGGAGTTTATCATTCTGTCTCAAACCTTGATAATTATTTTCCCTGACAGAGTCCATTAATGAGGAATAAAAATTGCTTTCGCTGCTTGGTTTATATTTATTTAAATTTATTTTTGTCACTCCATCATTAAAAAAATCATGAGCACTTATTTGATCATTAATTTTTACCAGTGACACTGCAGCAACATCAATATAAATACCTTTAATATTTATTTCAGCAACTTTCTTTTTTATATGATTAAGGGTTGTCTCTATCTCTCTCCCGCTCTGGTTTTTTAAAATTACAGCAAAATGATCGGCACAAAGGTGGGCTGCAATATTATTATTATTTGAAATTTGAGCCAGAATAGCAGCAATTTCTTTTAAAATTTGATTTCCCTGCTGATAGCTAAAAAATTTATTTAACAGATGAAAATTTTCAACATTAAGCAGAATTAAGGCTAGATTATCTTTTTTATTTTTATTTAACTCAGTAAATAATTGGTTGAAATACTGCTTATTATAAAGCCCGGTCAGTCTATCATGTCGTTTAATATAATCCAGTTGCTGCTGTTTAGCTTCCATATCAGTAATGTCATAGGAAGCTCCCACGATTTCTTCCACTCGTCCATTTCTGACTACCGGATATAAAGTGGTCTGCCATATCTTTTTACCTGCTGGGAATTTAATTGTTTCCGTATAATTAATTCTCCTTTTTTTGCGCAGACATCTGCGGTAATTTTTCTCTAATTCCTGAGCAACACTCTCTTCAAAAATTTCTTCCGTTTTCTTTCCTTTTATTTCTTCATTACTTAGGGCTGTTAAACGCTGATGAGTCCCATTAATCCTCTTATAATAAAAATTTTCATCACAGTCGACTTCTATCAGAAAAATTGCATCATGTGTATGATCAATAATTGTTCTGTAATCATTTAATTTTTCCTTTTCTTTTCCCAGTTCCTTATTTTTAATTTTCTGTTTTAAAAGAGCTAAAAGAAAGTTATCTTTAAAAAACTTATAATCTTCTCTTTTTCTAATTATAGAAAGCAGATTATCAACATTACTCTGCTGGAGATCAATTTCTTCTCCGGGGGCAGTTAGCAAAATTACTCCCGTATTAGAAAATTCTTTTTCCGCCAGAGTAATTAAATCCAGTCCAGAAAAAATCTCGCCAATTGAATTTTCAACAATTAAAAGATCAATATCTGAATTTTGATAAAGAAAGTTAACAGCCTCTCGGTTATCATCAAATTCCTTTACCAGTTCAAATTCCAGTTCAGATATCTTTCTTTTGGCCCGATTAAGATAAGATTTAATCTTATTTTTTTCTATAACATCATTGATGACTATTACTATTTTTAACAATTATATTCTCCTCTGTATTAGTTTCTATATATATATACACTTTTATGATTTATGAATCGAAGCCGGGTCAATATGGACCAGTACATCTTTAACATCATCACTATTGTCAATAATTATATTCTCTACCTGACAGGCTATATTATGGCCTTCAACTACGGAAAGCCGGTCCCTAACTACAATTTTTAAATCTACAATGTAATTGGGGCCATAACTCCTCAATTTAATATCATGAATATCAATTACTCCATCAATAGAATCTGCGAAGTCTCTAATTTCTTCTATCTTTTCTTTAGCAGGTCTGCCGTCCATCAGCTCATAAGATGTATCCCGCATAATTTCGTAACCTACCTTTAAAATTAAAAAGGCAACTACCAGGCCAGCCAGAGGGTCCAAAAATCTAAAGCCCAGTTTTGCACCTCCGATACCAATTAAAGCAGCTATCGAAGAAAAAGCATCTGAACGGTGGTGGTGAGCATCAGCAATCAAACCACGGCTGTTTATTTTTTCCCCAATCTTGATTGTGTAGCGGTAGAGAAGTTCTTTTACAACAATTGAAATAAAAGCAGCAACTAAAGCCCAACTACCGGGTTCAGCAATATCTCCCTCAAATATTGTTAAAACTGCATCTCTACCGAGAAAAAACGCTGTCAAAATTAAAATTACTGATAGAATATTTGTTCCTAGGGCCTCTGCTTTTTCATGTCCATATGGATGATTCTTATCAGCCGGAGTTTCTGAAAATTTGATGCTGATCATTACAATAATTGTCGATGCCATATCAGATACAGAATGAAAACCATCTGCAATTAAAGCTTTACTGCTGCCGAAAAAGCCAATAAATATTTTCAACAAAGCCAGCAGAGTATTACTGACCAGACTGATTACTGAAATCCTTCTACCTTCCTGATAGCGCATATTTTCTTTTTCCATTATATCTAATCCTCCAGTAAATTAAATTTATTATAGTCTTATATAACTTATTATCAATTATTTACTTTAACTTTAATTATATCAAGTCAACTGCTTAATAGCAATTGCTTAAAATCTCAGCTATTCAATGCTGGAGCTAACTCCATTTCAACAGTAAATTAACTACAAAAAAATTTATATTAGCCCTTGCAGTTGAGTCTCCTCAAGCAATTATACTTTAATTAGAAAATCAAAAGGGGGAAATAAAAATGTTTAACAAAATCAAAAAGTTTTTAGCAATTGAGGACCTTTTCTGCCGCAGACACTGTCAGCAGATGTTAAAAGAAAAAAGAATAATTGAACAGTATAAGTATCTTTATTGAAGTTTAAAAAAGCCTTAACAATCTTTTCCACTATTTGATTAAGTAAATTTATTGTAGTATTATTTACTTAAGAAGTTGTTAAGGTTTTTTTCTGGAGTAATGACTTTTAGTTAGACTTATTTAGTCTTTTTAAAGGAGTAGATCATGTATAACAGTAGAATTGTAGAATTATTATTCACCTTATTTAAAAGCATGAGTGTGATAGTAACTTTTGCCTATATTTTAAGCCGCTTAAACAGTGTTAAACATATTTTTTCGGAAAGCTTTGGCCGTTATGAAAAAATATTTTTAACCGTCTTTTTTGCTGTGCTTTCGATTCTGGGCACTTTTCTTGGAATTATTATTATGGATGCTTATGCAAATATTAGAGCCATTGGTGCTTTAATGGCCGGTCTTTTAGGTGGCCCTGTTGTCGGGATGAGTGCCGGTTTGATTGCCGGACTTCACCGCTTTTCTCTGGGAGGTTTTACAGCTCTAGCCTGTGCTGTAGGAACTACAACTACTGGCTTAATCGGTGGTCTCTTCCATCAAAAATATAAAAAGAATGAAATTGATTTTAAAAATGGATTTTTAATTGGTGCCGCTGCTTTAACTATTGAAATGGCAATTGTCATCATCTTCAGCCGTCCCCTCGATCTGGCTCTGGAGCTGGTCGGAATAATTGCTATTCCTATGATCTTAAGCAACAGCCTGGGAATTTCTATTTTTATCAGCATTTTAAATAAAGTTAAAGAAGACAATCAAAAAATCAGAGCTCTGCAGGCAGAAAAAGTTCTCTCTATAGCTGACCGCTCACTACCGCTGCTGCAGAATGGGCTTGATTCTAAATCAGCTGCCAAAATTATTGAAATGATCAAAAAAGAGAGTCAGGTAGATGCAGTTTCAATTACAGATACTGAAAAAATCCTTGCCTTTTCGGGCCTTGGTTCAGACCATCACCGCCAGGGAGAAATGCTCAAAACTGAAGCAAGCCGTAGGGCAATGCAGGAAAAGAAAACAATTATTGTCGATCAGAAAAAAGATATTAACTGTAATAATCAAAACTGTAAGCTCACTGATGCTGTGATTACTCCCCTCAAAATAGAAGATAGTGTCTATGGACTGCTTAAATTATACAGGAGCAGGGATAAAATTACTGTTTTAGATATCAAACTGGCCGAAGGAATTGCTGATCTGCTGGCAACCCAGATTAAACTGGCCAAGCTGTCAAAACAGGCAGAATTAAAAAGTGAGGCAGAATTAAAGGCTCTGCAGGCCCAGATCAATCCGCATTTTCTCTTTAATTCCTTAAATGCAATTGCTGCTTCCTGCAGGACAAAACCCGAACAGGCCAGAGAGCTTTTAATCAAACTGGCTGGAATTTTTAGAAGAACTCTAAAAAGAGATGTTAATCAGATAACGCTGGCAGAAGAAATTGAATTCTGCCGTGATTATTTAAGTATAGAAAAAGCCCGACTCGACAAACGGCTTGAGGTTGAATGGGATATCGAAGAGGAATTAATGAATACGATTATTCCACCCTTTATAATCCAGCCTTTAATTGAAAACTCTATTAAACACGGAATCCATCCTCAGGAAAAAGGCGGCAGGATCACCATTTCTGCCGAAGAAACTGATGATAATTTAATTATTACTGTAGCTGACAATGGCTGTGGAATCAAAGAAGAAAAAATAGCGGCTATCTTTGCCGGTAAAAATGATCGAATCGGGCTTAATAATGTCATAGAAAGGCTCAATTCCATCTACGGCAGCAGTGCCAATTTTAAAATCCAGGCAAACTCTGAAGCAGGAACAAAAAATATTATAAAAATCCCAAAAGAATTCCTTTTCGAGAGGAGAAAAGCTAACTAATGATCAAAACAATGATTGTAGAAGATGAGAAACTGGCCAGGGAAGAATTAAAATATTTGATTAATAAAGAAGATGATTTTAAGGTGGTTTTTGAAGCTGGTGACGGTCAAAAAGCGCTTGATATTTTAACTTGAATTCGGCAAGTAAAAAGTTAAAGTAGTTCTTTTTAGATTTTTGCCGTTAAAAAATCATTTCAATCTATTAAAATTAAATATTTAGTCTTAAT
>NZ_QBLR01000090.1:0-13158 GCF_003070835.1 Halanaerobium sp.
TGTTATGGCTGAGGATTCCTTAGCTGAAATTAAAGAAAAGGGTACAATGGTAGTTGGTCGTTCTTACCTGGGAGCAGATACGCCTGCAGAAAGTATAATAGAGTAAAATAAGTCGAGGGGGAAGAAAATTGAAAAGAAATTTATTTAATATTTTTGTAGTAGTTGTGTTAGCATTACTTTTAGTCGGTGGAAATGTTATGGCTGAGGATTCCTTAGCTGAAATTAAAGAAAAGGGTACAATGGTAGTTGGACTTGATGATAGTTTTCCACCTATGGGTTTTAGAGATGAAAGTGGAGAAATTGTCGGTTTTGATATAGATCTGGCTAAAGAAGCAGCCAAAAGAATTGGTGTAGATGTTGAATTTAAGGCTGTAGACTGGGATGGTGTAATTCTAAGTCTTAAAAATGGTATGATTGATGTTATCTGGAATGGTTTAACAATTACACCTGAGCGGGAAGAAAGTATTGATTTTAGTCAGCCTTATCTAGAAAATTCGCAGAGTATTGTTGTTCAGGCTGACAGTGAGATTGAAACTAAAGCTGATTTAGCTGGTAAAACTATTGGAGTTCAACTTGGAAGTAGCGCTGTTAGCGCTGTAGAGTCTGAGCCAGAAGTGTTAGCTAGTTTTGAAGAATTACGCAAGTATTCTAATAATACTGAGGCCTTAATGGATCTGCAGACAGGCAGAATTCAGGCTGTAGTTTTAGATGTGATTGTAGGTCGCTATTATATGAGTCAGCGTCCAGGTCAGTTTAAAGTTCTAGAAGAAGACTTTGGTGGCGAACAGTATGGAGTTGGTGTTCGTGATGGTGCTGATTCATTTAGAGAGGCTTTAAATTCTGCCTTAGATGAAATGATTGCAGATGGTACAGCAGCAGAAATCTCGGAAAAATGGTTTGGAGAGGACATTGTTCTTAAGTAGGAGGCATTTATTTGTTTGATTATATAATTAATGTATCAGGATATATACTGGAAGGTAGTATTGTTACCTTCCAGCTCTATTTTGCGACAGCGATATTTTCAGTGATTGTTGGGATTGCTGGAGCTTTAGGAAAGATTTCTAAAATACCTCTACTGGAATCAATTTTATCAGTTTACACCTGGATTTTTAGAGGTACACCTCTACTGTTACAGCTCTTTTTTGCCTATTATGGTCTGCCGGTACTGGGGATAACCTTACAGCCCTTTCCAGCTGCCGTATTAACCTTTGTCATCAATTATGGAGCTTATTTTACTGAAATATTCCGAGGTGGCATTGAATCAATTGATGAAGGGCAGTACGAAGCTGCCAAGGTGCTGGGTATGAACTACAGACAGACAATGAGCAGAATTGTAATTCCACAGACTGTAAAAAGAGTACTGCCAGCAACCAGTAATGAAGCGATTAACCTGGTTAAGGATAGTGCCCTTATTGCTGTCATTGGACTTGGTGACCTGCTTCGTGCGGCTAAGGTTGCTGTAACAAGAGATTTTTCTATAATTCCTTTTATCATAGCTGCAGTTTTTTATTTAATAATTAGTTCAGTTATTGTTACAGTTTTCCGCAAATTAGAAGAAAAATATTCTGTTTACGAATAGGTGATAGGTTTGGAAATGATAAAAGCAAAAGAAATTTACAAAAATTTTGGTGAACTGGAAGTGCTAGCTGGTGTATCTTTTGAGGTGCAGCAGGGGGAAGCCATTTCTATTATTGGTCCTTCAGGCTCAGGTAAGAGTACACTTTTACGTTCACTGATCGGCCTGGAAGAAATAAATTCAGGTGAATTATATATTGAAGGAATTTCGGTTAAAGAATCAGGAAAAAAGGCTTACGAAAAAATGGGAATGGTTTTTCAGGGTTTTAATCTTTTTCCTCACAAAACGGTGCTCGGAAATTTAATAGAAGCACCGATGGTTGTAAAAGGTGAAAAGAAAGCTAAGGCTGAAGCCAAGGCGGAAACACTTTTAGAAAAGGTTGGATTATCTGAAAAAAAGGACAGCTATCCGGCCCAACTTTCTGGAGGTCAGAAACAGAGAGTGGCAATAGCAAGAGCCCTGGCTATGGAGCCAGATATAATGTTATTTGATGAGCCAACTTCTTCTCTGGACCCGGAGCTGGTAGGTGAAGTTTTAACAGTTATCAGGGATTTAGCGGAAGAGAATATAACTATGCTAATTGTGACCCACGAAATGGGTTTTGCCAGAGATGTTTCAGACCGAGTATTTTTTATGGATCACGGGAAAATAATTAGTGATACTGTTCCTGAAAAAATATTTGTTAACCCTGGATCTGAAAGGATTCAGAGCTTTTTAACAAAAATATTAAGTCAAAACTAAGGCTCCCCTGGGGGAGCTTTTTTTAATTGATATTTGCTTTTAGACTCAAGGCCTGTTAAAATGTTTACAGATAATTAATAGCTAGTTAATGTATTATTAACCTGACTTCTATAAGCTAATAAGTAAAATAACGAAGGGAAGTGTTAATGTGTTAAAAATTAATACAGATTTGCATACTCATACAGTTGCAAGCGGTCATGCTTATTCCACAGTTGACGAGATGGCAAAGGGAGCCTTTACTAAGGGGATTAAATTAATAGCAATCACTGACCACGGTCCTCAGATGCCTGGAGGTCCTCACATCTATCATTTTGGAAATATATCAATAGTGCCTGATAAATTATATGGTGTTAGAATAATTAAAGGTGTAGAAGCCAATATTTTAGATAAGGGTAGACTTGATCTGGAGGCAGAAGACCTGGAGCGACTTGATTTTGTTTCCGCAGGCTTACACCGTTTAACCGGTCATAATTTAAAAAATAAAAAAGCCTATACTGAGGCTACAATTAAGGCGATGGAAAATCCTTATCTCGATATGATTACTCATCCTGTCCAGAAGGAATATCCACTTGACCTGGAGAGAGTGGCGAAAGCAGCCGCTGAGAATAATGTTATTTTGGAACTTAATGCAAGTTCATATAGTCCTAAAAAAGACCATACTCGGGGCATAAAGAGTCAGTCACTAAGATTGTTAAAACTGGCAAAAGAATATGGCTTTAAGTTGGCCGTAAATAGTGATGCTCATTTTCATGATGAAATTGGAGAATATTCAAGCCTCAATTTTATTTTTGAAAGTGAAGAATTCGATAAAAACTTAATTATCAACCGCAGTCCTGAGAAAGTAATCAGTTATTTAAAAAATAGAGAAAAACGACTCGCTCAATTGAAGAAATCAGTTTAAGGAGTGTCGAAATGGAAGAACCCTATTATAAATACTCACAGTTTTTAAAAGATAAATATGGCAAAAAAACATACAAATTACCTGTAAATCTACCAACAACCTGCCCCAATCGTGATGGTAATTTTGCCAGTGAAGGCTGCTATTTTTGCGGAGAAGAGGGGGCAGATTTTGAAATGCTGCCTGATGATATGTCAGTCCGGAAGCAGCTGCTGGAAAACAGAGAATATATAGGTGAGCGCTATGGTGTTGATCAATTTATAGCCTATTTTCAAAATTACACCAACACCTATCTGCCTATTGATAAGTTAAAAGAATACACAAAGGAAGCAGCCGAGGTTGAAGGAGTAGCAGCTGTTTATTTTTCTACTAGACCGGATGCAATTAATGAAAGATATATTTCGGCTATCAAAAATTCACTGCTGGAAGTTTCTTCGGAAATAGAGCTGGCTTTTGAATTTGGTCTGCAGACTGTTAATTATAAGACTTTAAGAAAAGTCAACAGAAAGCACGGTCTGGCAGAATTTATAGATGCAGTTTTAACTGCAAAACGTTTTAAAGTTGAGGTTGGAGCCCATATGATATTAAATCTACCGGGTGATGATCGGGAAGATGTTATCGAGGGAGCCCGGGTTTTATCGGCCCTGGAAGTAAATCATGTAAAATTACATGCTCTTTTTATTCGAGAGAATTCTGTTTTTGCCAAAAAATATAAAGATGGTGAACTTAAAATCTGTTCACTTGATGAATATATTGATCGAGTAATTTTATTTTTAGAGAATCTGGCTCCCGATATTGCTGTTCAGCGACTAATTGGTAGAGCCCCTGGTGATGAATCAATTTTCGAAAACTGGAATACTCCCTGGTGGGAAATTCACGATATGATCATTAAAAGAATGAACGAACGGGGTACATACCAGGGAAGATCATATAACTATCTAAAGGGAAAGGCTCTGGCTAAGTTCTAATAAAAATATTTAGTTTGAGCTGAAAATATTGGAATTCCAGCTTGATTTCTTAAATGAAAAGTAATATAATTAAAGATAATCAAAATAATAGTATGAAGTCAATTAACAGAGTAGCAGAGGAGTGGTTTATATGACTTCAGTAATCAGAAAGGTATTTAATAATTTCAGCAGCGGTCTTGCTGATTTTAAAAATCGTTATAAATTACCGGAAGAGTTTCACAGCTCTCAGGAATTAAAAATAATGCATATTAGTGATACTCCGGAATCAATTTATTCTCATATCTATAAAATGTTAAACTACAGCCAGCCGGATGTTATTATTCATACTGGAGATTTGGTTGATAATCTAAAACTTGAAGATGCTGGTTCTGAAATAATTCCACTTTATCAGAAAAAGTCAGCTGAATTTATCAGTAATTTAGAAAAATTAACATCGGCCAGAATTATTTATGTGCCTGGTAATCATGATGACATCAGTATCATAAAAGATAATACAAAGAGAAGTGAAGTTGTTGTCGAAGGAACAATAATCGAGTTAGATGGGGTTAAGATTGGTCTGGCACATTACCCAGAAAATCTTCCTCAGAAAGCAGATATTAATCTATTCGGACATAATAAAAAGAGTGAATTTGAGAGTAAAAATAAATATCTTAATGGAATTTTAAATATCAATTATCTGCTCTTGCCTTCCAAAACAGATTATAAGGTCAATTATCCCTGGACAGTTGATCAGGGAAGGCAGTACAAAAGCTTTAATATGATTTAAATATGTAATTATTCTTAGTCAGATTTACAAGGATCTGGCTAATTTATTTTGCTTTAAATTTTTAGAAAGTTAAAATAATTTTTAGTTAACAGGAGTGGTTTGATGAATTTTGTCCGCAGTGGTCCCCGCTACTTGTTTTTGAAAGTAAAAGATCCTAATTTGTTTTCTGAGAAACTTTCTCAAAAAACTGAGGTGAGGCGTCTTAATTTTAAGGCAGCGATTAAACTGGCGGCTGAAGAATCTGTAATAGTTTTTTTAAGTGATCAGCAAAATAAAAGTTTTAAGGTTGAAGACTCTAATCTAATTTTATATCTGCCTCTGAACTCTACTTCTCTGCTGGCGATGATTTTAAATAATGAAGAGTTAAGTCAGGCGGTAAAAAAAGTTACAGCTGGCCCGGGTCAGCTGGTTATGAGAATCCCGGAAAACGGAGAAAAAGTAATTGAGGAAATTATTGAGAATTACCAGGCAGAAAAAGTTTCAATTCTGGAAGGAATTGATAGGGGAAGTACCAACAGCACAATTATTTCCTTTACCGAACAGCCAATCAAATCTAGACTTAAATCTTTAAAAAAAGTTAGAAATAATATTTTAATAAATAAAGAGTCTACGCTTCTTTTTGAGGAGCTGCGGCGGGATGCAGTCCGGTATATTACTCACGGACTGGAAGATCATCAGTGGTCAGAACTTAAAATTAATATTTATGATTCAGATGAGCTTTATGAATTAGAATATAAGAGATTGATAACTATTTTATCAGACCTGGAAGCGGGAATAATTTTGGGAGAATCTTGGACTAAGGACCATGCCTTTGCTTTATTTTCAATAACTGCCTATCAGGTAAGACTCTTTACCTTTTTATCTCCAATTGAAATCAAAAAAATATTATTTGCTTTTGAATATAACAGTGAGGGAGAAAGACTGGTGGATTATGATCTCTTTAATAAGAGTAAAAAAATAAGCTGGTCAGAAATTTTAAATGACAGCAAGCGTCATGATCGAAAAGAACTGGCTTTTAAAATTAGAGATGAAATAATGAAGGAACTTTCGGAAACTGCCAAAAAAAATTATTTTAAAATAGAAGCAGAAATAATGAAGAAATCCTAAATTTTAAGAGCAGGAGAGCTGGCCGGGCTGAGATCTCGGCTTTTTTCTATTGAATTAAAGGCTGCATTAAGACTTTGTATAAATTATCACATATTTGCGATATATATTTTTTTGAGTTAAAATATAGTTATGGATAAGTTTAGAAAGGAGATTTTAATGCAGACAGAGAAAATAGTAGCTGATGTAGAAAAAGCCATCAGAGAATTAATAGATATAGCAAAACCTGAAGCTGGTTCAATTTTTATCCTGGGTGGAAGCACAAGTGAAATACAGGGTAAAAAAATTGGTTCAGCAACTGATTTAGATTTAGGAGATAAGATTATCAAGAAGATAATTTCAATTTTGGCAGAATTTGATCTCCACCTTGCCGTCCAGGGTTGTGAGCATATTAATAGATCCCTGGTTATTGAAAAAGAGACTCAGACCAAATATTTATTTAACGAAGTAAATGTTATCCCACACAGACGAGCTGGTGGAGCCTTTGCAGCAGCAGCATTTAAAGAATTTTCGCAGCCGGTAACTGTAGAAAATATGGAGGCAGATCTGGGGATTGATATTGGTGATGCTTTAATAGGAATGCATCTGAAAAATGTTGCAGTACCAGTTAGATTATCAATTACTGAAATAGGGGAAGCCCATCTTACCGCAGCACGAACAAGGTTGAAACTTGTTGGTGGCGTAAGGGCAGAATATAGAGATTTGTAAACAGGGGGGCTTTAACTTGAAATATTTGCACCATTTAATCGATAAATTTATACTTTCACTTTTAGGCCGCTCTTTTATAATTTTAAAAGATAAGGACTCTCGGGTTGATAAAGAATTAGCATATTTACCTGATTACTTTAATATCGCAATTGCTGTAGAAAAAAGTGGCGCTTATATTGTGTTAAAAAAAGAAGAATCAGAACTTAAATACTGCGGTTATCATTCTTCTCCTGAAAATATCGACTTAAAGATTTATTTTAAAGATGAAGAATTTGCTTATCAGGTTCTGGCTGCCAAAGAGGGAATCAGACAGGCTTTTTCGGAACATAAACTGATGGTTGAAGGAGATTTAGAGTATGCTGTTTCTGTAATTTATATTCTGGAATTAGTTGAAGCCTACATTATGTCAGATGATTTTGCTGAAAGGGTTTTAGCCTACAATTTTAGCAGAGAAATGTCAAGATTGCATTTGGTTTTGAGTGCATTATTATTGTTTAGAGAAAAGGGTGAAATTTAAATGGAAACTTCGAATTACTTTGAATTTTTCAGTCCTGTAAAAATTAATTCAGGCGACCAGGCTTTATCAACTTTAAATTATGAACTGGAGCAGCTGCACGTAAGCAGGCCTTTAATTCTAACCAATCAAACCTTAGATGAACTTAACATTCTAGATATTTTACTTTCCTGTATAACAAAAATAGAGATAAATCCGCGCCAGATCATCAAAACTATTCCCAACCAGGCAACATTAGAAATAGTAAAGAAAGCCTCCCGTCGTTATCGCGAATTAAATTGTGATGGAATAATTGCTCTGGGAGGAGAAGCGATCATTGATACCGCTAAAGGTGTTAATTTAATAATTTCAGAAGAAATTGATGATTTAACAAAACTAACCGGTATTGAAACTGCCCATGGAGATATGCAGCCTTTTATTGTGATTCCTACTACCAGTGGAACTGGCTCGGAAGCAGCTTTGAATGCTGTAATTAGCGATAAAAACAGCAAAAACAACCTGGAGTTTATTTCCAGTAAGTTGATGCCGGATCTAGCAGTGATTGATCCTAAAATGACCTTTACTCTGCCTCCGAGACTGACAGCTTCTACAGGTGTTGATGCTCTGGTCCACGCAGTTGAGGCCTACACCGGACTGCAGACCAATCCTTTAAGTGATGCCTATGCAATTGCTGCTTTGAAATTAATTGGAAAAAATCTTGAACCGCTGGTTAATGATGTGAATAATAAAAATTATAGAGTTGCGATGAATAATGCAGCTTTAATGGCAGGGATAGCTTTTTCTAATTCACATGCCGGTATTATTCATGCCATAGGAGATGCCTGTGAGAAGATTTCTGAAGTTTCCCACGGAGATGCACTTGCTGTTCTTTTACCTCACGGAATGTTTTATAATCTCAAATTTGAATACTGTAGAAATTCCTATCAGGATATTTTACTTGCCCTAGAAGGCACTGAAAAGTTTGTTAATACTAAGGCAGAGGACCGGGCTTTAATGGCTGTTGATTCTGTAGTAGGTATTTTAAGTGAACTGAGATTTTTAGCAGGAATTCCGGTTCGTCTGGAGGAAATCGGAGTTAAGAGATCTGATTTTGATCGGATAGTAGATAAAGCAATGCACAATAGTGCACTTTTAAATTCTGCCGGTCAGGTGAAAAGAGAAGATATTGAGAGTATTTTAGAAGCAGCTTTTTAAAGAAAAGGACATTTATTCTACCATATAAAATTTTAAAAATATAATCCATAAAGAGAAATTATTTTATGGAGATAAGTGCCCCAAAGATAAATGTTTAGTAGTGGATCAGTTTTTATTGGGGGTGTTTAACTTGAGTGAAGCAGATTTTAAATTTTATGGTCTGGGATCTTTTTATTGTGAATATAAAGACAATAAGATTGATGGTAGTGACTGGGTTTCAAAGAGGGCTCTTTACATTTTAATGTATTTACTGCAGGAAAGACAGCGTCGAATTAGTGTAGAAGAGATAGTAGATATATTCTGGCCTGAGTCAGATCTTGAGGACGGAAAAAATAAATTATACAATACTATTTATTTGCTCAGAACTTCTTTAAAAAAAGGGGGGCTTCCAAAAGATATTGTAGAATCTTTAAATGGTGCCTATAATATCAATCATAAATATAAGATATGGACGGACTGGGAATATTTTGAGCGAAAAATAAATAATTTAATGCTTGGTAAAGAATATGCTGTCCAGGAACTGCAGTCATTATTTGAAATGTATCGTGGAGATTATTTCATTACTCTTAAGTATGAAGGCTGGACTGAATTAAATAGAGAAAAAATGAGAGAATATTATTTGATTTTGATTGAAAAATTAACTGAAAAACTTTATAATAATGAAAGTTATCGGGATACAGTAAATTATCTGCATAAAGGGATTGAATATGATCCCTATCGGGAAAATTTTTATTTAATTTATATTAAAGCTTTAGTAAAACTGGGGAGAATTGCTGAAGCAATTAACAGTTATAAAAAATGCGAAAGAATTTTAAAAGAAGAATTAAATGTTCCTCCCGGCCAGGAACTCAAAAGCGAATACCAGAGAATCAAAATGAGTCGAGAGATCACCGAAAAAGTTCAACAAAATTTTAATGCCAAACCCGTAATTGAAAGAGGGGCCATGTTTTGTGATCTCGATGTCTTCCAAAAAATTTATGAGCTGGAGCTGCGCCATGTTAAGCGTCTTAATAAGGAGTTTGTACTGCTGACAATAGATTTTTCAGAAATAGGATCAGAAATTGACTTCGAAGAACTGCTCCATAAAATTGCCAGTACTCTTAGAACAGAGGATGTAATCTGTTACTGCAGCCAAAAAGTATATATTATTTTAAAGGAAATGGATCTTGTCAATAGTGGTCTGGTCATGCAGAGGTTCAATAATCTCTATAAAGAGTTAAATTTGACCAAAAAACCTCCACTGGATATTAAAGAAATCAATTAAATTAAAAATAATAAAAAATTTTTCTTAAACCACCTGAAAGGGTGGTTTTTTTATGTTTTCGAGGTTTTTTCGAGTATTTTTCCATATTTTTGTTAAATCACTCTGTTATTATTAGATTAGAGAAGAGGAGGTGGTGCTGCAAATGTTATTGAGAAAAATAGTTTTAATAATAATATTACTTTTTTTAAGTTTTATTTTTTTGGCATTACCTTTAAGCGCTCAGGAATTTAATGTTTTTTCGTTAAAAAATGACTATCAACTTGAAAATTTAAATACTGGAACTGAGCTGGGACAGATAGATCTGCAGAATTTTAGTTATGGTAATGCTTTTGACTATGATTATTATAATTTAGCTAAAAGTGCAGCAATTATCCAGATTGGAAATTATAATTTTGCTCAGATAAAGCAGGGAAGTGATTATATCACTATCAGTGCTTCAATCGCTTCTATCTACCAGTATGGAAATAATAATTATGCAGCAGCTGTCCAATTAAATAAAAATAATAATCTTAAATTAGCTCAGTATGGTAATAATAATTTTATTCAGGTCGAACAGTACCGAAAAAATAGTAATTTATATGTAAGTCAGTTTGGAAATAATGAAAAATTGAAGTTGTATAAGTATTAAATATAAAAGCTTAATTTTATGTGAGTATATTTTAAAAAGGGAGGTGGTGGGGAAAAGTATGTTAACTAATTGCCGCTTCTTAGTGAAGGTGTTAATGATTTAAAGGGGAAAAGGTTTAAAGGAGGTAAGTAAAATGAAGAAAATTTTATTTTTAGCTTTTGTAATGATAATGGCTCTTTCAATGTCAGCAACAGCTTTTGGAGGAATGGGCATTGGCGGAGATGTTGCAGTAATTGATCAGTTAGGTTCTTTTAATGATGCTGCAATTACTCAGGATGGTTATTCCTGGGGTGGCTGTGGCTGGGATTGTCCATTATGTACAGATAATATTGCTGTAATCCTGCAGGATGGCGTTGGTAACAAAAACTATGTAACCCAAAAAGGTTCTGACAACCTGACCCACGCTTTATCCTTTGGATTTGCTAACACAGTAATTCAGGAACAAAATGGACATGACTTAACAGCATTCGCAGTTCAGCACGGTGTATTTAACCATGCAACCCAAATGCAGTCCGGTAAAATGAATGTAAGTATGGTTAGACAAATTGGTGTAGCTAACAAAGCTTTGACAATGCAGAGTGGTGGAAACTGCTTCTGTGGTGATACAGCTTTAATTACCCAAATGGGCTTTGCTAACAATGCTGAAATTTATCAGTACTAATTAGTTTAATTCCAATATTATACTGCTAACTAATTAGTTAGATCTGACTAATTTGGGGTTGATAGTATCTATTAAATAATATTCATAAAATACAGTCTGGGATAATACCCATTTGAATTCCAGACTGTTTTTTATAAATTTAAAAAAAGATTGTCTTAAGGGGTGAGAACATGACAAACAAAAAATCTTTGATCTCTTCAATGACTATTTTAATGTTGATTTTATTAATATCAGTTTCTGCTGCAGCTCAGGAGATTGATAATCCAGAGGCACAGGAAATCGATAGAGAAATGCAGGATAGAATTGAATTGATTCAGGCTTCACAAAATTTAACGGCTAAACAAACTAATAAGTCTGCTGCAGGAGTAAGTCTATATCTTACAACCTTTCATTCTGGAGAAAAAGAATTAAACCTTGGTGGTAAATTTGAAGGTGACTTTTTTCAAAATGATAGATATCAGGGTATAAATCTTGCCTATGTAATTGAAGGCATCTATCTAGAAGATGAAGATATTAACCTTGCTGGATTTTTGTCAATAAAAGCAACATTAAATGACAAATTATTTTCACCATATTTTGGAGTGGGAGCAGAATTTATGGGTAAGGCCGATTATCAGGGCTTTGTTGGTTTAAACTTAAATGAGAATTTTTTTGTGGAAACAAAATTTATAAATGACAAAGATGAACTTGATAATGGAGATTTTTATTCTTCAGTCGGGTTTAAATTAAACTTTTAAATGAAGAAGGTGAGTTTAGTATGAATAGAAAAATTTCACTGATCATGTTATTCTTTATCATTCTGATGATATTTTCAAATTCAGCTCTGGCAGCAAGTGTAACCAGCTGGAAATTTAATATTTTTAATGATCCCGATGCCAGGCAGGTTGCACAAAATATTGCCAGTGCTCAGAATGATATGAGTCTGGCGAATGATCCAATTGCTCAATTTATATCAGGTATTAATGGCAGAATTATGAACATGATTCAACAGGATATTGTAAATAAGATGCTGGAAGATAATATTGGTGATGGTTTAAATTATGAGGTAGGGGATGTAGAGATCGATGTAACAGAAGATCCTCTTACAGGAATAGTTACAATTGTATTGACCAATATTATTACCGGAGAAATAACAGTAATTGAGTATGATACAACAGAATGGCCTTCAAGTGAAGACTTTGAATAAATAAATTTTTGAGGTAGGGGGGAGAAGTATGGAAGAAATGATTGCTCTACTTTTAATTGTTTCTTTATTTGCCGGTGGCTCGACAGGTTTAATGCCAGAAAAAAATAGAGCAGAAGAACTGGCAGTTGACCCAACTCAGGTTATCGAAGAAGTTAGAATATCAGCTGATCAAATTATAACTTCTCAAGAAAATGTGACTACGGCGACTCAACTGCTGGCAGCTTTACCAGAGCGCGAAGATAAATATCAGGTAGCTATTTATGATATTAAGGATAAGACCGGCCAGTACAGTGAAATTGGGTCGATGGTTGTTTCTCAGGGAGCTACTGAAATGCTTATCACTGCTTTAATCAGATCAAGGCAGTTTAAAGTCCTTGACCGAGTAAATTTGTCTAATTTCATGACAGAACAGTCTCTGGTAGAGCAAGATAGAACAACTGGAAATGATGGGCCAGCAACTGGAGAATTAACAGGTGCTCATTATGTTATAGATGGCGCAATTACTGAGTATCAGATTGATAAAAAAACAGGAGGTTTGGGACTTGTGATTGCAGGAAAAGGTGGGCAGCAGGAATATGCTGTAGCCAGCTGTGCAGTTGACCTTAGAGTTACAGATACTACTAGTGGAGAAGTTGTCTGGGCAAAAAGCCTGAAAAAAGAGATCATTGGAGAAAGAATCAGCTTTCAGGTGTTTTCCTTTATGGGAAATAATATAGTGGAATTTGAATCTGGACGCGGCAAACAGGAAGTTATCAACTTAGTGGTTAGAACTTTGCTGGAGGAAGCTGTTTACAAGCTTTCTATAAGTGATCTTTTATAAAAGTATAATAGTGGAAAAAATATTTTTAGTTATTAACTCAACTTTCGGCGTTAGGTTTTAGTAATAAAACCTTGATAAACATAGGAAGAAGCTCAAAAAAGTAGTCATAAAAAATACAAAAACACCCCTA
>NZ_QBLR01000506.1:0-1031 GCF_003070835.1 Halanaerobium sp.
ATCCTGATACGGAGCCGGTTGTAGTTAGTATTCAGACTCAATATAGCGGAGTAAGTGCTTCTGATATTGCTGAACAGATAAATGAGCCCTTAGAAGAAGAACTGGGAAGTATAGAAGGGGTCGAAAGTATCAGTTCAGATGCAATGGAGGGAGTATCTTTAGTTAGCGTCGAGTTTGACTATGATAAAGATATTAATACTGCAGCAGTAGATGTCCAGAATGTAGTTAGTAAAATCAGAAATGAACTGCCGCAGGATATAGAAGAACCTCAGGTCCAGAAATTTTCGAAATCTGACCGCCCTATCTTGACCCTGGCAGTAACCGGACCCCGTAGTGATACAGAACTGAGAACTTTAGCAGATAATCAGCTAAAAAATAGACTGCAGCTGGTTAGTGGAGTAGCCAGTGTAGATGTCTATGGTGGTAAGGAAAGAGAAATTCAGATAAATGTTGACCGCGATGCTCTGGCAGCCTATAATATACCTATTTCGCTGTTAACTAAAAGGTTAGATGAGGAGAATATTAACTTTCCCGGTGGTAGATTAACAACAAATGAACAGGAATATTTGTTGAGGACAGTAGGAGAATATGAAAATTTAGAAGAAATTAAAAACCTGATTATAAGTTCAACTCCTCAGGGTAAAATTTATTTAAAGGATTTAGCAGATGTTAAAGACAGTTTCGCTGAAATAAGAAGTAAATTTAGAGTTGAAGGTCAAGAAACTGTAGCCTTAAACATTTTAAAACAGCAGGACGCAAATACTGTTCAGGTAGTTGATAATGCCAACGAAACTATATCTGAGCTGGAAAATGAATATAAAGATTTGAATTTCAAGATCACAGAAGATCAGTCAGAATTTGTTAAGCTGGCTATTAATAATATGGCGAGTACACTTTTTATTGGAATTATCTTAACAATTATAGTAATCTTTTTATTCCTAGAAAACTGGCGTAGTACACTGGCGGTTTCAATTTCTATTCCAACAACATTTGTCTTAACTCTGGCTTTAATGAAGGGCTTTGACTTAAGC
>NZ_QBLR01000091.1:0-12853 GCF_003070835.1 Halanaerobium sp.
ATAAAAAAACACTCCTGGTGGAGTGTTAAAGACTTCGCTTTTAGCTTTAGTTTAAACAAGTTAATCTAAAAAAAGATATAAAAACCCCTTGTTTAAATAAAACTTAAGCTTCCCTACAAATTTCTCCTACCGTATTACCATGCTACCAGTTATTTGATTTTCTTTATTATACTATTAATTTTGTACCTTTGTCAACTTTATTGGAGTATCAAATTTGCTCTGTTTATTAAGATCTACTATCAAGGAGTGAACGGTGACTTAAGCCTACTGTTACTTCATTTAAATTAAACATGCCAACACCAAAGAAGATAGCAACGACAATATGCTCTCCGCTGCGGGCAACTCCAATCTTTCCACCTACATTTAAGCCCATAGTTCTCGGCATTATCTGGGTTACTGCATCATGGGCTGCTCCAGCAACTGCTCCCTGGGCTACATGGGATTCATCAATGATATTTTCTCGCTTAGCTGCAATAACAGCTCTTTCTATGATATCTGGAACTGATTTATTGAATTCACCACCAAAATCAACTGCTCCAGTATTTATATCATCAGCTGCAAATTCTTTTTTTAATTTTTTTTCTTCACTTCTGGTGGAAATAGCCATTTTAATAGCGGCTTTTGCGGTTTCTAAACTGTTATGTTCCATAATTTTTCCTCCTTTGTCATTACTGTCTTAATTATAGCAGATTTAATGATTAAAATAAATACTTTGAGATAATTGAAAGAACTTTGAGCTATTTTGTTGCATATTTGAAATCTCTGTTTTATAATAAATAATACTGTAGACAATATTTTATCCTGGAGGGGATTAAAATTAACATTTTATTAGTGGCTCTAGCACTGGCCCTGGATGCAGCAGGTGTAACAATGGCTATTGGCTGTGGTACTAAGACAAATCTTAGAGAAAAATTTGAAATTATTTTTTCATTCGGATTTTTTCAATTTTTATTTGCCTTGATCGGTGGTTTTCTCGGAAATTATATTGATCAGCATTTTTTTACCATTTCTAACTATTTTAGTGGTACGGTAATCTTTCTGCTCGGGATTTTTCTGATTAGAGAAGGATATAAGAATGGCGAAGAGTGTATTTACAGACAGCTTAACTTCTGGACAGTTGTAGTTTTAGGGGTGAGTGTCAGCATCGATGCTCTGGGGGCTGGTTTTTCGCTACTTTTTAATTTAAATTATGCACTGATTTTAAATAACTCTTTAATAATTGGTGTTGTCGCTGCAGTAATCACAGCAGCTGCGTTTAAGATTGTGTTATATATTAAACATATTTCCCTTGTTGAAAAATATGCTGATTATGTGGGTGGATTGATTTTACTGCTAATCGGGATTAACACTTTTTTAGCTTAAAAAAAAACCGATTCAGAGCTGGAAAAATCAGCTTCTGGAATCGGTCTTTTTTATTTTACTATAAAGTTTCTCTTATTTTTAATAATTATTTAATTTTCTTTCTTTAATAGAGTTATTACTTCTAAGTGCTTAGTATGGGGGAACATATCTACAGCTTTAAACTTTTCCAGTTGATAATTGTGCATTTTTAGAGAAACTAAGTCTCTGGCCAGTGATTTTGGGTTACAGGAAATATAGAGTATTTCATCTGCACCAGCCGAAGCTATTTTGTCTAGAGCTTTCGGATTTATTCCGGGTCTTGGCGGATCGATAATAATTAAATCAGGATTTTCTTTCAGATTATTGATCTTTTCTAAAACATCACCGGCAATATATTCTGCATTGTTGACATTATTTAATTTAGCATTTTCTGCTGCTTTTTTTACTGCATCTTGATCAATCTCTATTCCAAAAATTTTATCTGCATCTTTTGCTATAGCCTGGGAGATAGTTCCGGCCCCACAGTATAGATCATAAACCACCTTATCTTTAGCGCTGCTGATATAGTCGGCAGCTTCTGAATATAATAATTCAGCCCCCTTAGTATTAGTCTGAAAAAATGAAAGTGAGTCAATTTTAAATTTATTATCAAGTAATTTATCATAAAAATAATTACGGCCATAATGAATCTTCATTTCATCACAGCTTACCTGGTCAGAAAAATCATCATTGATCGTCTGGACAAAACCAACCAGTTCACCCTTTAAATCGAGATTTTGTAGTTCTCTGCTGAGAGGCTCAAAATCATGCTCAACCTGAGAAGTAGTTACCAGATTTGCAACGACTTCTCCTGTATTGATTCCCTTTCGGATAATTAGGTTGCGCAGAAAACCTTCTCTCAACTTAATATGATATTTTTTAAAATCATGTTTGCGGCAGTAGTCTATAATTGTGCTTAAAATATCCCTAAAATCTCTGTCAACCAATAAGCAGTGATCAACTGTAATCACATCATACCGTTTACCCCGTGGATGCATCCCCAGCTGAAGTTTTCCTCCTTTTTTTAAATCACCAAAACTAAACTCCATATTGTTGCGGTACTCATAAATATCAGGGCTTGCCAGTATTTCTTCAAAATTGTCTGTACTAATTTCTTGATCGGAAAAGATTTCTAAAAGCATTTCTTTTTTATCTTTTAACTGCTTCTGATAGGGTATTTCCTGAATAGAGCAGCCTCCGCAGCGGTCATAATGCACACATAAATTCTTATTTTCCTGCAAATTAAATCCTCCTAAAATTAAATTTATTTAAAGTTTGATCAATTGTAATTTTTCTTTGAACTAAATGGTCTGATAGATATTAAAAAGCATAATAAATAATACAGCGGCCGGCACAATATATTTTAATAAAACACTATATATTTTACCAATATGAAAGCGGCTGTTTTTATTTGCTTCTTTAACTGCATTTCTGCTGCCCCAAATATGACCGACAAAGATTGAAGTTAAAATTCCACCTGTAGGTAAGAAAATGGAATTTGAAAACCAGTCATAGGTATCTAAAACATCCATTCCTAAAAAATTAAAATTAGAAAATGAGCTGTAACCCATAAGAGGTGGTATTCCAACTAAAAAGATTAAAAAACCCATCAGATAAGAAGCTTTTTTTCGATTCCAGTTGTGTTCATCAACTAAAAAAGCTACAACTACTTCCAGCATTGAAATAGAAGATGTGAGAGCAGCAATTGTCAATAAAACAAAGAATATAACTGAGAAAAAGATACCAAAAGGCATCTGAGTAAAGACTGCCGGCAGAGTAATAAAAGTTAAGCCGGGGCCAGAAGCCGGGTCAAGACCAAAGGCAAAAACGGCCGGAAAAATTGCGAAACCTGCCAGTAAAGCAACAGCTGTATCAAAGACTAAAACATAGGCGGCACTTTCATTAATGCTTTCTTTTTGACTTAAATAACTACCATAGGTTATCATTGCTCCCATACCGAGACTTAAAGTGAAGAAAGCCTGAGAGATAGCATCAGCAAAGGTTTGAAAAGTAATAGCAGAAAAATCTGGTTTTAAGTAAAAACTTAAGCCCGCTCCCGCACCTTCAAGTGTTACAGAACGGATAATTAGTAAAAATATAATTCCAAATAAAATAGGCATTAAGATTTTAACTATTCTCTGGATTCCATTAACTACTCCAGCTCCAATTACAGCAATTGTAAGAAACATAAAAACCCCGTGCCAGATAATTGGCTCAGCCAGGCTGCTGATATGTGATCCAAAAACTTCCGGGAAATTGCTTTCAGCAGTAAAAGTAAAAGATTTAAAAATGTAGGACATTCCCCAGCCGGCAACTACGGAGTAATAACTTAAAATTACAAAGCCGGATAAAACTCCAAGAGCACCAACCAGCGGCCAGCTAGAATCTGGAGCCATTTTTTTGAAGGCACCAATTGGATTTTTTTCTGTAAACCTTCCTAAAGACATTTCAGAGACTAAAATTGGATAACCAATAAATAATATTGCAGCTAAATAGATTAAAATAAAAATAGCCCCTCCATTTGTTCCAGTTATAAATGGAAAACGCCATATATTTCCCAGTCCGATTGCAGATCCTGAGGCAGCCAGAATAAATCCTAATCTGGAAGTCCAGTTTTCTCTTTTCATGATAATTTCCTCCCTATTAATTTATATTGCTTGTTTATTTTATCATACTACTAGTTAGGCATCAATCAATAAATTATTGCGGTTGCTCGGGTTTGAAGTTCTGAAAATCAGGTATGCCCAATGAATTTCTGAAAACGATTAAGTAAACCAGAATACATTTACTAGATTTTTGTCATAAATGCTGGAAATGCTTCAATTAATTTGTTATAATACATTCAACCTGATTAGTTTAGTTTAGAAACATGCAGTCTTAAGATTAGCAGAAGTAATAATTATTTAGCAGTAGTTAATGATTGTATGAGAGTAGAGATTAGCTGATATTTTATAATATTTTTTTCTTTTAAATTTAGATGAGCTGAGCCAGGAAAAATCGGGAAAAACAAAAAATGAGTAGAAAGAAGAGAGGGAGGAAAGAAAAAAATGGAAGAGAATCGTGATCAATGGGGAACGAGACTTGGTTTTATTTTAGCAACAATTGGTTCAGCAGTAGGGTTGGGAAATATCTGGCGCTTTTCGTATCAGGCATATGAAAATGGTGGAGGTGCCTTTTTATTTCCTTATTTATTTGCATTAATAACTGCGGGTATACCATTATTACTACTTGAAATGGGATTTGGATTTTTTACTAGAAACT
Source organism: Halanaerobium sp. (assembly GCF_003070835.1). Taxonomy (NCBI): domain Bacteria; kingdom Bacillati; phylum Bacillota; class Clostridia; order Halanaerobiales; family Halanaerobiaceae; genus Halanaerobium; species Halanaerobium sp. Next base: position 4,642 of record NZ_QBLR01000091.1, read on the forward strand.
CTGCACCAAGTTCTTTTCGTAAAATTAATGAAAAATTTGAATGGGTTGGTTGGTGGTCAGTATTAATTGCTTTTGTAGTAACTGTTTATTATATTGTTATTATTGCCTGGAGTTTATTATTTGTATTTGAGTCATTTTCTCTGGGCTGGACTGCTGATCCAGAAGGATTTTTCTTTGGAGAATTTCTCAACTTCTCCGGTAGTGCCTTCAACTTAGGTGGTATTCAGTGGCCGATTTTCTTTGCTTTACTTGCAGTCTGGTTAATTAATTATACTATTATTGCAGGTGGAGTAGAAAAAGGAATTGAAAAAGCCAGTAAGATTTTTATGCCGCTTTTAGCTGTGATGGTTTTAGTGATTGTCTTTAGAGGTGTTACACTTCCGGGAGCAATGCAGGGAGTTAAAGCATTTATAACACCTGATTTTTCCAAGATTTTAGACTGGAATATTTGGGTTGGAGCTTATGGTCAGATATTCTTTACTCTGAGTCTCGGTTTTGGAATTATGATTGCTTATTCCAGCTATCTGCCTAAGAAATCAGATGTTGTAAAAAATGGAATTATAGCAGCTTTATCAAACAGTATTTTTAGTATTGTAGTTGGGTTTGGTGTTTTTGGTATTCTTGGTTATATGGCGGGACAGCAGGGAGTAGCAATTGGAGATGTTGCAACTTCTGGGATTGGACTTGCTTTTATTGCTTTTCCAAAAGCTATTAACCTCTTACCTGGATTACCGCAGATATTTGGTTTTGCATTTTTCTTTTCATTAACAATTGCAGGACTTTCATCAAGTATCTCATTAATTGAATCAGTAGTTTCATCGCTAATTGATAACTTTAGTTTAAGCCGCAAAAAAGCTGTTACTTATGTATCAATTGTTGGATTCTTGCTCGGAGTACCAATGGTTACTCAGGGTGGTTTAGCTATTTTAGATATAGTTGACCATTTTGTTAATATTTTTGGTCTGCTGGTGGTAGGTTTGGTAGAAATGCTTGTCTTAAGCTATGCTTTTGATTTAGATAAGATAAAAGATAATATGAATGTCAGCTCTGATCTTCATGTTGGAGGTGGCTGGAAAACCATGATTAAAGTTGTTGCACCACTATTTATTGGTATTGGATTTATTCAAAATACTATTTCTGAGTTTAGCGCTGCTTATGGTGGTTATCCAATGAGTGAACTTCTAACTTTTGGCTGGCTGGTTGTAGCCTTACTTGTAATATTTGCGGTTATGCTAGGCAGAAACAGCAGTAACCGGATTTAGAGCTGCAGATTTTTAAGTTTTAAAATTAATATCTAAAATTAAGTCCTCAGTATATTTTCTGGGGGCTTTTTTTCTGGCTGATTATTTTATATAATTATTAGTGGTATAATATCAAAGGGAGGCATCAAATTATGGAAGAAATTTTTGAGCGTAGAAGTATTAGAAAATATAAAAGCAAGGATGTCGAAGAAGAAAAGATTGAGAAACTTTTGGAAGCAGCCGTCTCTGCACCCTCTGCTGGTAATGAACAGCCCTGGCATTTTATTGTGATTAAAGATAGAAAAAGACTCAATCATCTGGCTGAGATTCATCCCTATGCAAAGATGTTAAAAGAAGCTCCACTGGCTATTGCAGTCTGTGCTGATCTCAGCCAGCAGAAACATCAGGGGTTCTGGGTTCAGGACTGTTCAGCTGCCACTCAAAATATTTTATTGGAAGCTCAATCTTTAGGTTTAGGTTCAGTCTGGATAGGCTGTCACCCGGCTGAAGATAGAGAGAAAAAAGTCAGCAATTATTTAAAAGTACCTGCAGGTTTTAAAACCCTGTCTTTAGTGGCAGTTGGTTATCCGGCAGAGGAAAAAGTAAGAGTTAATCGAATGAATGATAATATTGTTCACTTAGAAGAGTGGTAAAATTATGAGTGAATATAAAATAGAATTGCATGCTCACAGTTCGGAAAGCAGCCGCTGTGGTTCAATTAAAGCTGAGGATCTGGTTAAAAAGTATCAAAGAGCTGGTTATAGTGCCCTGGTTTTGACTGATCATTATTATGCCCGTTTTTTTGATAAAGTTAAAGATTTAAGCTGGGAAGAGCAGCTCGAAAAATATTTAAAAGGTTATAAAATTGCTAAAAAAGTTGCTGCTGAAATGGACTTCAATCTATTTTTAGGAATAGAGATTAAATTTAATGATGATCCCAATGAGTATTTAGTTTATGGTCTTGAAGAAAAAATTCTTTTTGAAAATCCTAATCTGCATCAGCTTAATTTAGAAAAATTTAAAGAGCTGACTGATTCCCAGAGTAATAAAATATTAATTTATCAGGCCCATCCTTATCGAAAGGGAATGTCACCTGCTGCTGATTATCTGTTGGATGGTTTAGAAGTTTATAATGGTAATCGCCGTCACGACTCTCAGAATGAGAAGGCTCATAATTATGCAGCAGAACATCAGCTTAAAATGATTTCGGGTTCTGATTTTCATGAAAATGAAGATCTGGCTCGTGGTGGTATAGTTACTCAACATAAAATTGAAGGAATAAGAGATTTGCTTCAGATCTTAGAGTTTGAAAGTTACAGATTAATTAAATCCTGACATTAAAAATCCCCTTCTGAAATGGAAGGGGATTAAATAATTGAGGCTTCAGCTGGAAGCAGAACTTTTAACATTAAAAAAGCAGTCGTTTATTGATAAAGGTCAACAATTTCTGCCGCAGCTTTTTTAATATTTTCTGCCTCAATTTCCGCTTTATAAAAGTCGATTTTATTCTGAGAGTGTTCATACATCGGGTCATAATAACTTTCTAAAAGAATTCTAGTTAGTTCTCTAAATTTTCCGCTTTCAGCAAGCTCTAAAAGCTGATAATATGCTTTTTTACCTGCCTTTTTAATAAGATATTTTTTGATGGCAGTCAGAGATTCTAAAACTCTTTTAATAAATTTTTGCTGGTCACTTTCAATATCTTTTATATATTCTAAATAGATATTTTCTACTCTTTTTTTGGTTGAAGCTGTAATTAAAATATCTTCTCCAGCTTTCATTTTTTTGTAAAAAAACTCCGGAATCACAGAATGACCAACCCTTCTGCTTTCAGCTTCTACAAATATATAGCCATCTGGCTGATCTTTTTTCTTTAATTCTTCCCAGAGCAGTGATTCAAAATATTTTTGATTATAGGGTTCATTAAGGCCAATACTGCCAAAAGCTGAACCTCTGTGGTTGGCGATTCCTTCTAAGTCAATAATGTTTGCTCCCAGCTTATCCATTTCTTTTAAAATGTAGGTTTTGCCAACTCCAGTATTTCCATGGAGAACTACTATTTCACCCTTAAATTGATAATTATCCAGTTTATCAATTATATAATGGCGGTAACCCTTATAACCATTTTCAAGCCGGTAGACTTCGATTCCAGCCAGATCAGAAAACTCAGCCAGGCTTTTACTGCGCAGACCGCCGCGAGAACAGAAGATGATTATGTTATCATATTCCCGGGCCAGCTGATTAACTTCAGCTATTAAATCTGGAATTTTAGGAGATACAAGTTCAACACCTTTTAATTTAGCTTTTTTAGGGCTCTGCTGTTTATAAATTGTACCGATGATTTTTCTTTCCTGATGATCAAGCAGTTCGATATTGACAGCTCCAGGAATAGTTGCTTCCTGATATTCCTCTTTAGTACGGGCATCAATATAAATACTGTTTTCTAAATTCAAACTCTGCTGATATGTTATCAGTCTTTCTTTTCTCATTTATTACACCTACTAGATAAATTTATTATTTAACTTTTTGTCTGTTAACTGTGATAAATAGATTCCTTAATTCATATTTTATCCTATTTAGCAGAAAAATCAAAATTAAAAGCTAAAAAATTCCTAGAAGGTAAATAGACTACTTGAATTGAAATTAAAAAAGTGTTATATTTAATACAGCTAAATGAACAAATGACCATAATATATAATGAGGTGATTATTTAATGTATGATGTGAAAGATAAAAAGGTTGTCTTAGAACATGGAACTATTAACAAAGGAATTATAGCTGTTGCCAGTGGGAAGGGTGGAGTTGGTAAATCAACTGTTACTGTAAACCTGGCTACTGCTCTGGCTGAGTTAGGATATAAGGTGGGGATTATAGATGCTGATGTAAGAGGATTTAGTGTTCCTCGAATTCTTGGAGTTACTGATAAGCCAAGAGCAGTCAGTGAAAAGGAAATTATACCTCCTGAAGTAAAAGGGATTAAAGCAATTTCTATGGGTTCATTTGTAGATGAAAATAGTCCCGTAATCTGGAGAGCGCCACTGCTGGCAGGAGCACTAGAGCAGTTTTTTAAAGATGTGCGCTGGGGAGAAATTGATTATATGCTGATTGATCTGCCTCCAGGAACAGGAGATATGCCATTAAATATTATGCAGAAAGTTCCTCATGCTGAAACGTTAGTTGTAACTACTCCTCAGGTAACAGCAACTAAGGTAGCAGGAAGAATTGGTGCTATGGCTGATAAGATGGACCATGAGATTATAGGTGTAGTTGAAAATATGGCTTATTATAGATGTTCAGAATGCGGCCATAAGGATTATATCTTTGGCGAAGATGGTGGCAGGGATCTGGCTGATTTTATGGAGACCGAACTGCTCGGACAGCTGCCGTTGATTTCGGAAGTTAGACGCCGCAGTGACTCCGGAAATCCTATTGTTTTTGACGAACCGGAATCTGAAATTTCTCAGGAGTTTATTAAGATTGCAAAGAAATTAGCTGAGAGAGAACAGGGTTTTGATGAGAAGGTTGAGCCACTTAAATTAAATATGGATCCACAGTAAAACTTTGGTACCGGGTACTTGTAAAATATTACTAATTAAAAAACTGGATTTAGATGGTAATATTTTACAAGTACCCGGTACCTTTAAAAAATGGGGGTTTTAAAATTGAAATTAGTTATACCTGCAGTAGCAGAAGGAAATATGGAAACAGAAGTACATGATAATTTCGGGAGAGCAACATTTTTCGCTTTTATTGATACTGAGACAGAAGAGATTGATTTTGTAGAAAATACTGCTGCTAAAAAAAGCAGTGGTGCTGGAGTAGGAGCCGCTCAATTATGTGCTGATAATGAAGCAGATATTGTTACTGCCTATCATTTTGGGCCAAAAGCCTATCAGGCGCTGACTGCGGCCGGCATTGAAGTTTTAGATTTGAATGAGCAAAAATTAATTAAAGAAGTATACAGCGATTACAAGGCAGGCAAATTAGCTGAGGCTGAAGCTGGCCCGGGGGGACATCATTAAATTGGCTGAAGAAATTTCACTTTCAATTTTAAGTGGTAAGGGAGGAACCGGAAAAACTACTCTGGCTGTTAATCTTGCTCTGGCGCTGGAAAATGTTCAGCTGCTGGATGCCGATGTTGAGGAGCCAAATGATTACCTATTTATTTCTCCAGAAATTGAAAGTAAAGAAACTGAATCAGTAATGAGGTTGATTCCAGAGGTCAATGATGATAAATGTACTGCCTGCCGAAAATGTGTTGACTTTTGTGAATATAATGCTCTGGCTATGATGCTGGATAATGTACTGGTCTTTGAAGAAGTCTGCCACAGCTGTGGTGGCTGTAAAATTGTTTGTCCGGAAGATGCGATTACTGAAAAGGAAAAAGAACTGGGTAAATTGCGCCATGACTCTCTCTCCAATTTAGATTTCTGGCAGGGAGAATTAAACACCAAAGAAGAAAAAGCTGTACCGGTAATTGAAAAGTTAAAAACAAAAATAGATCGGGATAAAAAGGTGATTATTGATTCACCACCAGGAACAACCTGTCCGACTATTGAAGCAATTACAGATACAGACTTTACAATTGTGGTCACTGAGCCTTCACCTTTTGGTCTGCATGATTTAAAGATGGTAATTGAAATGTTAAATGAAATTGAGCAGCCTTTTGCGGTTGTGATTAACAGGGCAGAAGCTGACAGTGATTATTTAATTGAAGATTACTGTCAGGAAGAAGGAATTAAAATAATACTTAAAATTCCATTCTCACGGAAGATTGCAGAGCTGTATTCAGAAGGAATACCTTTTGTTGATAAACTGGAAGGCTGGGAAGAAAAACTGAAACAGTTATATCAGGAAATTAGAAAGGAGGCCCTAAAATAATGAAAGAAATTACTGTAATTAGTGGTAAGGGTGGAACCGGAAAGACTACCTTTACAGCTAATCTGGCTTCCTTACTTGATAATTTAGTTGTTGGAGACTGTGATGTAGATGCTCCTAACCTGCATCTTTTATTAAATCCGGAAAATAAAAGTGAAGCAGTTTTTAAGGGAATGAAACTGGCGGTTAAAAATGATGATCTCTGTATTGACTGTGGGCTCTGTTATGAAAACTGTCGTTTTAATGCTATTACGGCTGCTGATTATCAGATTAAAAATTTAAAATGTGAGGGCTGTGCTGTCTGTGCCTATGTCTGTCCAACTGATGCCATTAAGATGGAAGAAATTGAAACCGGTACTCTTTATGAAGCAGAAAGCAGATTTGGTGAGATGGTTCATGCTAAACTAATTCCCGGGGCGGATACCTCAGGAAAACTGGTAAGTGAGGTAAAAAATCGGGCTTCAGAGCTGGCAAAAGAGAAAAATAAAGACTGGATTTTGATTGATGGATCACCCGGGATTGGCTGTCCTGTAATTGCTTCTCTAACTGGTTCCGATCTGGCGGTTTTAGTTACTGAACCAACCATGTCAGGCTTTGCGGATCTCAAAAGAGTTATGGAAGTTGTCAATCATTTTAAAATTCCAGCCGGAATAGTAATTAATAAGTATGATTTGAATGAAAATATTTCAGCTAAAATAGAAGCCTATGCAGAAGAAGAAAAAATTGAATTACTTACTAAAATTCCTTACAGCAGAGTGATAGTAGATTCACTTAAAAAAGGCGAGCTATTTGTTGATAACGATGCAGAACTACGAACAAAAATGCTGACTGTTAAAGAAAAACTTACAAAAATATTAGAAAAATAAGATTTAAAGGAGGCTTTAATAAAATGAAAAAGATTGCTGTACCCGTACAGGGCGAAAATGTATCAGCTCATTTTGGTCATGCACCTGAATTTAAACTTTTTAGTACAGAAGATAATACGATCAGCGCTGAAGAAGTAATAGAAAACCCGGGCCATCAGCCGGGTCTGCTGCCAAAATTGTTGAATGAGGCTGGAGCAGATATAATAATTGCTTCCGGCATGGGCCAGAAAGCGATTGCTATCTTTGAGCATAATAATATAGAAGTTGTCTGTGGAGCAGCTGGTAATGCCAGAGAAGCGGTTTCTAATTACTTAAATGATAAATTAGATGCTTCTGATAATGCCTGTTCCCATGGAGAAGGAGATGGGCATCATGATCATGACCATCACGGTCATGGAGGTCATGGACATCACCATTAATTTTATTAATTTCATTTGAACCAGGTACAAAACGCGCGTTTTGTACCTGGTTCAAATAAGCAATTTTGGACCTGGTTCAAATTACAGGGTCAAATTTTTTTACTTTATTCTTGACATATGTTCAAAATGGAGTTATAATATAATTACAGAATAAAGAGCATATGTTCATTAAGGTAATTTTAATTATTACTTTCCAATTTATATCTTGATGAACAGTGCCAACAAACTAAAAATTAAAAGGAGTGATTGTTTATGCCACGCGGAGATAGAAGAGGTCCAGAAGGTAGAGGTCCAATGACAGGAAGAGGATTAGGTTACTGTGCAGGTAATGATCAGCCGGGATTTGCAGCTGATGCCGCTCCTCAGGGAGCAGGAAGAGGTTTTAGAAATGGTGCCGGACGAGGCCCAGGATTTGGACGCGGACGCGGTTTTGCTGGTGCAGGTAAAGGTCGCGGAATGGGCTATGGATTTGCCGCTGGAAGAGGAGCAGCTTATGCTCCAGCTGGTGAAGATGTAGATTATGACAGTGAGGAAAATAAAAACCGAGAAATAACACGTCTCGAAAATCTGGCAAATACCCTTTCAAGTGAGCTTGAGATTGTAAAAAAACAGATAGAAGAGCTAAAAAATAATTAAGTTCAAAAATAAAGTTAATATATAAACTCTAACCCTTATTACAGAGAAAATTTGTTTCTGATAGACTCTGTGATAGGGGGTTTTTGTTCTTAAATGGAACTAAAGTTAAATACTGAGAGTTAACTGCTGATTTCTTGTTTTTATAGTTAAATTATTATATAATAATTTTAAAT
>NZ_QBLR01000507.1:0-1020 GCF_003070835.1 Halanaerobium sp.
ACTCAGAGATCAGATAAAGATCAAAAAGTATAAAGAACAAAGCCAGCAGAATATTACCACTGAACAAACTCTGCCAGGCTAAAGCACCAAGCAGTAGGATAACAAGTGTCTTAGAAGCCATCTGATTCACCTCCCTTTCAGCATTTTGGACTAACCAACTCCCTTATCTGCTTTCACCTCCTTAAATTTAGGCATAAAAAAAGAGCTGCCTGAACAGCCTCAGTTAAGAGACTCTCCAGACAGCTCAGTGTCTTTAAGTATTCAGTTATGCTCTAGGGGGTGGGGCGTCGAACGTCGATCTGAAATTCATAATTAAGACGTGGTCCCTCTAGAAATTATGTGTAATTTTTGAGATTACTAATAGGGAAAAACCCTTTTAAAATGCTAAAGATCTTCAAAAACAAGGTGTAAATTACTATATCTATTTAAGGAGTTACTTCCCTGCTTAATAAACTCCCAAGTTTCTTCATATTCACCTTCGACAGCAAAACTATCCTTTCTAATAAAATCTAAAAACTCTAATTCCCTTTCAAAATAGCTATCACTAAATTCTTCAGCTTTATCTACTTTTTGATTATCATCAACATTTGCATCATTGTGAAGTACATGCTCTAAATTACAGGATAGGTAGTAAGCATTATATGGAATCCCATTTATTTTAGAATGCCTACTCAGTCTATCCATGATGCTGCTTTTTTTATCATTTCTTTTCTTTGTGTTTTCAGGATGTCTGGTACATAACTTATCAACATAATAGTAATTCTTATCCTTATCATGTTTTTCGATCAAATCTTCACTGATATATGCTCCGTCAGTATCCAATAAATGAATAATTTCTAAAATATCCCCTTTATTATAATGTTCTTTGTCCAAAAAAGATAATACTTCTTCATTTATTACTTCTATCACATTACGAGAATCAACTCCATTCCTGGTAGTTATATCTCCACGAGCAATTTGAAATTCAATCTCTTTATCCTCAAATATCTCAGAAAAAATAAGACCAAAAGATATTTCCTC
>NZ_QBLR01000508.1:0-1018 GCF_003070835.1 Halanaerobium sp.
TGTATGAACTTTGATGTTTTCATCCTTCAAATAAGGGTTATGATAACCATAAGGAACAGTTGCTGTATATTCTAAGGGATCTCTATCACTTAAATCATGTAGATAAAGAGCTGTTTCATGGGAATAAATCAACCTGGTGTTTTTTTGCTGGATTATATACATCTCATCATTAAAAGCATCTGGAGTTGTATAAACTCCTCTTTTGATTCTCTCCAACTTATCTTCTTCTAAAAAAATAGATAAATATTCTCGAGGAATATTTTTTTCTTTCAATTCTTTAGTTAAAACCAGGCCGTCATTTTTTTCGATTAAATCATTTAACTTTTGGCGATAATTCATAAAAAACACCTCTTTTACTTTTATACTAATATTATATCTTATTTTAGTTTAAAAGTAAAAATTTTTTATTTATTGTATAGTAAAATCACTGAAAATTGCAAAGTAGTATTCCCGACCAAAAGAGCTATTTTTTCTAATACCGGAGCAAGAATATCTCTATTTTCTTCAATTTCTTTTTCTTCAAACCTAAATAATTGAAGTCAATGTTAATCAAATTTACCTTAGGATATCTAGCTACATTAATTAAACTTATGATAGTCACCACTCAGCTAAAAATTAAACAGAATTAATTTTACTTTAATCAAGCTTATCTAAAATATCTATTCTTTTAACCCAAATAAAGGAAGCAAGACAATCATTATCAAAAAATCAAAAACTAAATTTAGATCAGTCTGATAAATTAATTTATCAGAACTCATCATCTTCATCTCCAAATACCAGGTAGCCATACCCACCTTCAATTAGATACTCATTATATCTACTCTCTGAAATTTTATTTTTTTCAAGAGCTTCTTCAGCTAATTCAGCATAGTCAGATTCTACGATTATATCTGCATCAGTTTTTACTTTAGAGTATAATTCTGTTGAATATCCGTATCTTTTAGCCGCTTTAGTTATATTAATATCTTTTGAATTTTGATATTCTTTATTTTTTATATGATTATCCAGTTTTAGTCTC
>NZ_QBLR01000509.1:0-1016 GCF_003070835.1 Halanaerobium sp.
TATTTTCAAAAATGATGGCGGCAGCTTAAAAATTCATAATAGAATCTATGAGCAGCGAATATACAACTATTTGATATCCAAAATAGAGAACTCACTGGAAAGTGATGCTTTTGATTTCAGAGACAGCTTTATAGACAATGGTCAGCTTAATTTAAAAGAAGTACTGGAGCGTTTTCAGGTTTTCATTAAAGAACAATATAGTGATCAGGATAGAGGATTTTTAGAAAGAAATGGTCGTTTGATTTTTCTCGCTTTTTTAAAGCCAATTATTAATGGTAAAGGATTTGATTTTAAAGAAGTGCAGATTTCTCAGGAAAAAAGGCTTGATGTGGTAATTACCTATCTTGAACAGAAGTTTATTGTGGAATTAAAAATCTGGCGGGGAGAAGAATATCACAAGCAGGGATTAAAGCAGCTGGCTGATTATTTGGAAAGCCAGAATATGGATCAGGGTTATCTTTTGAGTTTTAATTTTAATCAGAATAAGGAATATAAGAATCAAGAACTGGAAGTTAAAAATAAAAAAATCTTTGCTTACTGGGTATAATAAAATGGTGCCCCCGGTAGGAGTCGAACCTACGCTCAAGGCTTCGGAGAGTTTTGCCGAAGTTCCTTATGTTAGCAGCTTTTCTTATAATCCCTGTCATAACAGCAATCTAGTGTTGGAAATATCCCATATAGTTGTAAAATACTGTATATTTTACTGCGGTATTTAACGGTGGTTGAGGCTCACTGCGGTGAAATCACGGTGGAGAATCGAATAAAATCAGCATTTCAATTGGAGATGATTTACCATTAGAGAGGCTTCATTTTGTTCAGTTATTGATGGAGCTTTTCTGGGGTTCTGGGGCTTTTTGTTTTTATAACTATGGCCTTATGATAAGATAAAAGTAGAGAGTAATAAAGGGAAATTTTAATTCGGTTTTTTTCTTCCCATATAACTAATTTGTTGAGTCTGAAATTGTTTTTGCCCTGCGGTTTATATATTAACTATCAAAGGAGGTTTATATGTATAA
>NZ_QBLR01000510.1:0-1011 GCF_003070835.1 Halanaerobium sp.
ACAATATAGAGGTACAGGTCGTAGAAAAACTTCTACAGCTCGTGTGCGCCTGCTGCCTGGAGATGGAAAGTTTTTAGTAAATGACAAAGAAATTGATAACTATTTTAATAGAAAATCTTTAATTAAAGATATTATGTCACCTTTAGAATTAGTTAACGCTGATGGTACATTTGATGTATTAGTAAATGTTAGAGGTGGAGGACTTTCAGGTCAAGCTGGAGCAGTTCGTCATGGAATTGCTAGAGCACTGCTGGAAGTTGATAAGGATTACCGTGGACCACTTAAGAAAGCTGGTTACTTAACCAGAGACTCCCGTATGGTTGAAAGAAAGAAGTACGGCCGCAAAAAAGCGAGAAAAAGTCCACAGTTTTCAAAAAGATAATATTTATTTTTCATTTTATTACAGGCAGAGCTCAGGCTCTGCTTTTTTCTTTTTTCTAATCTTAGTTTTAGTTAATTATTTTAAAGCTGAACAACAAAATGTCGATCCAGAAAAAAATTATTACAATAACTAAGACTCATAAAAGAACTTAGTACAGCTGCCTGAGCAAAGAAACCTCCTGTTTCTGGCTCAGCTCAGAGCGTCCGTGCTCTTCGTCTGCCCTAAGTTCTTTTATTCATCAAGTTATAATAAAATAATTTTTTAGTCACTCATTTTGATGCTCAGCTTTAAAATAAAATATTCAATAGATTAGAAAAAAGAAAAAGCAGGCCTTTGGGGATTAATCAAGTAATAATTAATAAAATGTATCAGCGAAAAGTAGCTTTAGAGGTGTTTTTTTATCAGTTGATTTGTTGTATAATATAAGTGATGAAGGAATTAGATATGAATTCTTAATCTTTTGGAAGTTAAATTAAATTTATCTGCATTGATTTAGAGCTTAACTTTAGCGGAGGTGACAATGATGGGTGTTAAATGTGCTGCTCTGCTGCCTCATCCGCCGATTGGATAACGTCAAATAAAATATGATAGTTACCATAAAATGTAAGTAAATAGTAATAGATCACCAC
>NZ_QBLR01000511.1:0-1004 GCF_003070835.1 Halanaerobium sp.
GTAAATTTTCAGCGATCTCCTGTGCATATGCTTTTGCATTTGCAACAGATGTACCATTACCTACTGTTGTATAAAACTTATTATGAAGCTCACCAATTACTCCTTCTTTTTCAAGATCTCTCATAACATCTACCGGAAGAACACGATCTGCGTCCTTATTTGCACATACTGGATCATAACCACCATGAGCTGTTTCATAGTTTTCTTCATCAAGATCCATCACGCCTTCCAAACTGTACTCTCCATATTTTGAAGCACTGGAAGACTCTATATGATCTGGATTTCCTTTAGGAACAATACCTCCAGATGTAACAAGGGCAACCTTTGTCTTAGTCATATCTTTGATTGGATCAACAGGATCTACTCTGTCAAAAACTGGCATTGGATATTCAGTTTCAAAATCTTTTCCATCCAGTTTTTTTAGCAGCATTTTGATAGCTCTAGCCGCTCCTCTTTCTTCAACAAAAATATTTTTTCTGACTCCACGCGGCATATATCCTTCCTCTTCCGGGCTACCTAGTTCACCATCTTTTTGAATATAACTTTTAACAATTTTTGTCATATCAGGAAGCGCTGTTCTCATTCCTGCTGCAGAATCAGGAGTTTCTACAAAATATGCATACTGTTTAAACATTTCATATCCAGGGTTTTCTGGATAAATACCCGAAACTACATCTATTCCTAATTCAGTTTTAGCAATCTCTGCAACCGTACCACAAGCTACACCATATCGGCCTGCATTAAAGGCAGGTCCTGCAATTAATAAATCAGGCTTTATATCTTCTAGCATTTCTTTTATTTCACTTTTGCTTTCTTCAAGATTTTCATTAAAGAATGTATCTCCACAAATAATTGTATTAACAATCTCTGCATCTTCACCTAATGAATTATTTAAAGCAGCTCCAGGACCAATAGGTCCATCTTCTTTGCGTGGTGGAATATCTGCTTTATCTTCTCCCCCAATTTGTCCAAAAAACTGATTTAAATAATGAACAATTTTAAGT
>NZ_QBLR01000512.1:0-1002 GCF_003070835.1 Halanaerobium sp.
GGAGCAGTTGATTCTATAGTAGATATTGTTGGAACTGCGATTTTGATTGAAATGCTGAATCCAGATCATATATATGCTTCAGCGGTAGCTTTAGGAACAGGATTTGTTGATGCTGCTCATGGCAGAATTCCGGTACCAGCACCAGCAACAATTGAAATTTTAAAAGGGGTGCCTGTTTTTTCAACTGGAGTTAGGAGAGAATTGGTTACGCCAACTGGAGCTGCTATAATTAAAACTTTAGCAGAAGATTTTATTCAGTTACCTGAAGTTGAGATATCAAAAATAGCTTATGGAGCCGGAAAGAAAGATTTTGAAATTACAAATCTGCTGCGGGTTTATCAGGCTAAAAAAAAAGCAAAAAAAACTTATTAATCTTAGAAACTAATATCGATGATATGAGTGGAGAGATTTATTCTTATCTGTTCCCAAGGTTATTAGAGGCGGGAGCCAAAGATGTTTATTTAACAAATATAATGATGAAGAAAAATCGTCCAGCTCAAAAACTGTCAGTTCTCATAGCTGAAGAAAAGAGAGATGAAATAGAGGAAATAATATTTAAAGAAACTTCTACTTTAGGTATCAGACGAAAAAAAGTCGAGCGAAGCTGTCTGCAGCGGAAATATTTTGAGTTAAATTCCTCAATAGGCAGTGTTACAATTAAGGCTGCTTATTATAAAGGTAAATTAATTAAATACTCTCCCGAATACGAAGAATGTAGGAAGCTAGCGGTAGGAAAAAACATAAGTCTGCAGCAGGTCTTTGACTTACTAAAAAAAGAATCAGCAGAAAAATTATTCTAATATTTAACTAAAGTGTCAGTTAGATGGTTTAAATCCAACTTCTGTCACTTTTTTGATGTACAAGCAGGAATTTATTAAATGACCTTGAATTTAATAAGTAACACTTTTTTTAAAAAAATGTTACGGAAGGAGTTTTTAATGTCAAATATTAAGCGTTTTGGAGTTTCTATAGAAGAAAATTTACTTAAAAAATTTGATCAAT
>NZ_QBLR01000513.1:0-1001 GCF_003070835.1 Halanaerobium sp.
GATTCCGCCAGGAACTGGCGTAAAGCTTGCTTTTTCATATCCGTGATTGGTTAACCTGCAAGCTTTATGACAGAAGTCATGACGCCAATCCCATGTTATACGACTGTTAAACGGTAGTTCTTTTAATTACTTCTCTTTTATTATTTTGATTCTCTTAATAAATATACTGATTTAAAGCGCTAATGAGTATGTTTAGTTGAATTAATTATTCTTTTATCACTAATTTTTAGATCTTCACGAAATAAAATACATAATATTTTTACTATCTTTAAGGATTGCAATTAATATTCCTGAAAGTTGCAAAGTAAAATTCCCTATTATTGCAGAATAAAAATCTATTAATTTAGCTTTACTTGCAGAAATCGATTTATTATTAATATACTTCATGTAAAAGAAAAAAATCCCTGCTTTTTACAGGGGAAAACTTAATATTGAATCTTTAATAGATTTTGATCTATAGCTGCTACGAAGATTTTATAAATCCATCTCGAAACTTCTAAGAAATAAAGATACTTGACCCAGCCTAATGTCACGACTGTGACTGTTAGGCGGATAAATCTTTTTATTATTAATTCAATTATCTTTTCTTTTATTAAATTATAACCATTTGCTGCAGTACTTATCATTGATACTTTCAGTTTGCTATCTTCATGAAACTTATTTCATTAAGATTTACAGCAAAAATTTTTAATGACAAATAACTTTTTACACTTTTTGTTCATTAAGACTTTACATCTGAAATTTTTCAAAAGCGATTTAACCGGTAATTATTTTGATCTTAACCATAAGATCTAAAATTACTGATTTAATTATTATTAATGCTCTTGAATTACCTGAGAGAGTTTTACAAATCCATCTCGTTCTTTCCGAGCTGAAAACATACTTGCTTAGTTTAATGTCGTATAACGTACCAGGCATTTACGAAGTTCAAGTGCCTTACATAGCTCTTATGTTAGGCACTTGAATTTGGGTGCAGCGTAGCGGAACCTTCAATCCCATGT
>NZ_QBLR01000005.1:0-53758 GCF_003070835.1 Halanaerobium sp.
AGATCATGATCAATATGTAGATAATTTATTGGAAGATTACAAATTAAATCATAGTGAAGTGAATTTACTGGTTTACTTATATAAGGATGGTGATGGGATTAATCAGAGTAAATTAAAGGATAATTTAGCTGTAGATAAAGCTACTATTTCTCGGGCTATTAATTCGCTGATTGATAAGAAATATTTAAAAAAGAAAAGTTCGCCTGAGGATGGTCGAGTAAATTTAATCTACTTAACTGAAAAAGCTAATGCAGTCCAGGAAGAAATAAATAGAATTTATCAGCAGTGGTTCCAAATTTTCATTGATGAAATTGGAGAAAGAGAGGCAAAAAGAGTCTTAGATAATATAGAAAAAATGTATTATATAGTTAAAAATAGAGATAATTAATTTTTGTCATTTATAATTTTTGTTTTTGCACAGGAGGCCAAATAATGAAAAAAATATTAAAACACGACAGACTAATAATTACTATAATTGCAATAATAACTTTATTTTTTGCTTTTCAGCTGCCGAAGATTGAAATTGATAATGATATTTCGACTTTTTTACCGGATAGTAATAAGTCGGTTATTGTAAATAATAAAATGGAAGATATTTTTGGATCAAGTGAAAATATGATAGTGGCTGTAAAAGTTAGAAATGGAAATATATTTACTTCAAAAAATATCAAACTGATTGATCAAATGACTGAAGAATTAGAAGCGATTAAAAATGTCGATGAAGTTACATCTTTTAGTAATTCTGACTATATTGAGGGAACTTCTGAAGGGATGGTTGTTGAAGAGCTGGTAAAAGAAATCCCGGAGAGTGAATCTGAAATAACAG
Organism: Halanaerobium sp.; assembly: GCF_003070835.1. Classification (NCBI taxonomy): domain Bacteria; kingdom Bacillati; phylum Bacillota; class Clostridia; order Halanaerobiales; family Halanaerobiaceae; genus Halanaerobium; species Halanaerobium sp. The sequence continues at coordinate 827 of NZ_QBLR01000005.1, forward strand.
ATTTTAAATCAAGATTATTATCCTGGGATTTTTATAAAAATAATCTTTATTCTAATAATTTTAAAGCAACACAGCTATTAGTTAGTTTAAAAGATGGTATTTCTGCTGAACAGGAAGATAATCTTTATTATGATATAAAAGAAATTACTAATAAATATGAGCAGGAAAATTTAACAACCTATATTGCTGGCACATCTGCAATTAATGTACTTCTCGGCGATAAGATGATTGAAGACGTTAAATATTCGATCCCTTTTATAATCTTAATATTATTTCTTGCTTTATTTTTGTTTTTTAGAAAAATTTTACCTGTTATCTTAATAATGCTGACAGTTAGTATTAGTACGATCTGGTCAGTAGGATTAATGGCAATGCTGGGAATTAAAATGACACTTGTTTCTACTGTCATACCGGTTTTGCTGCTGGCGGTTGGCAGTGCCTATGGTATTCATATTTTGAGTCATTATTATGATTATCTTGCAGCGGAAAAAGGAAAAATAAGTCTTCAAAGGCGCCAGGAAATTGTGATGAAGACTGTAGACAGTATGGGAAAACCTGTTTTACTTGCAGGTTTAACAACTGTAGCCGGTTTTGGTTCGCTGGCTACAAGTAAGATAGTTCCAATTAAGAATTTTGGTTTATTTACTGCTCTTGGTATTTTAGTAGCTTTTATAATAGCAATTTTAATGATTCCGTCTTTATTGCTGGTTATTAACAGAAGAAATAATAATTCTAATGATAGAAATTATTCTGAGGTAAAACACTTTGAAAAGCTAATTATAAAACTGCATAATTTTTATTCACAAAAAAGTATCAGTTTACTTCTAATAATTTTTCTGATAGTTATTGTTTCACTGGTTGGAATGGATAAAATAATTATTGATAGCCCTTTAATTAATATGTTTAAAGAAAATACAGAAATTCGTCAGGCAGATAAATTTATTAATAATAATTTTGCTGGCTCATCAATTTTAACTGTTCTGGTGGAAGGAAATGAAAAAGGTAGTTTAACTGATCCTGAAATTTTAAAATCGATGGAAGAAATGCAGAATTATTTAATGGCAAATAATCAGGAAGTTGGTAAAGCTTCTTCAATTAGTACTTTTATTAAAAGAATGAACAGAGTTATGCATTATCCTTCAACTGCAGCTGAGAATAATCAGGAAGCTGCTGGCACAGAAAAGCAGGATCAACAAAATTCTGATGGAGAAAGTTCCAGTTTTTATAAGGGATCTGATAATAATGCTGAGTCTGGCACTTCAAGCTTTTACAGCAACTCAGAAAAAGAAAGCTCAGCTGGTACTTCAAGCTTCTACAGTGAGTCAGAAAACAGTTCTGAAACTAGCAGCTCGAGTTTTTACAAAGAGGATCAGAGTAAACAGTCAGAACAGAATAATTCTGAGGCTGTGATTGAAAATAAAGGTCCTGATACAAAAAATAATTTAAGTGAGTATGAATTAGTCTCACTTTTAAACAATGCTTTAGCGGAAGCTGATAGTCTTAATCTAAGTTCAGAAGAATTTGTTGGCCTAATAAATAAGAAATTAAATTATAAAGGGGCCAAATATAATGAAATACCCTATGATTTAAGCAAATATCCGGTTCAGAACAGGCAGGGTTTAAAAAATCTTGTTTCTCAGTATTTGCTTTTATATTCAGGTAGTCTGGATGATATGATTAATGATCAGCTGGAACCTGATAAGGCTAGAATGCTGATTCAATTAAATAATTCCAGTAATATTGTTACTGCTAGAATAAAACAGGATATTTTAGATTATGGTAAGGAAAACTTTCCAGAAAACTATAATCTTTCAGTAGCCGGGTATGCTAATATGTCTCTGGCAGCAAATGAGTTAATTATAGGAAGTCAGATAAATAGTATAATAGTTTCCTTTATAATTGTCTTTATAATTGTTGCTCTTGCTTATAGATCCATAATTGCAGGTATTTATGGTGTTATACCGCTGGCATTTTCTCTGTTAATTAACTTTGCTTTGATGGGATATACAGGTATAAAATTAGATATCGGTACAGCAATGGTTGCTTCTGTGGCTATAGGTATTGGAGTAGATTACACTATTCATTTTCTGGATAAATATCACGAAAATAGATTAAAAACTGATGATTTACATCAGGTAACTAGAAACACACTTATCAGTACCGGTAAGGCAATAATCTTTAATGCTTTATCAGTTGCTGCTGGATTTTTAGTCTTATTATTTTCCAATTTCTATCCTCTGGTATATTTAGGATTATTAATTGCAGTGACTATGTTTACTTCATCACTGGCTTCTATGACTATTTTACCATTGATATTAAAAATATTTAAACCCAAGTTTATTTCAAAAAAATTATAAGCCAAAGCAAAATCAAAGGAGGAATTAAAAATGAAAAAATTAAAAAGTAATATTTTAATAACAACTATTCTGCTTGTATTTATTATAAGTGGTAGTGTGATGGCAATGAGCGGTAGAGAGGTAATGGAAAAAGTTGATCAAAGGAATACAGGTGAGAGCAGACATGCACTAATGGGAATGGATCTAATTGATAAAAATGGTGAAGTTAGTCCCCGAGTAATTGAAGTCTGGTCAGAAAAATATGGTAATCCAGCTGATGATCTTGACAAAACAGTAATGGTTTTTCATGAGCCTTCCTCTGTCAAAAACACTCGTTTTTTACAGGTGCAGAACACGGAAGCTGACGATGATCAGTGGATTTATTTACCGGCTCTGGGTAGAGTAAGACGTATTTCAGCTTCTCAGGGTGGAGATTCCTTTATGGGGTCAGATTTCAGCTATGATGATATGAAATCCAGAGAGATTGATAATTTTACTTATAAAATTCTCAAGGAGGAAGTATTGGGAGATTACGAGACTTATGTTGTTGAAGCAACTCCTAAAAACCCTGAAGATGAACAGTATAAAAAAACAGTTTCCTGGATTACAAAAAAACATTTTATCCCGGTCAAGGTAGAAATGTATGATAAAAAGACTGGAGAACTGTTTAAAAGAATGACAGTTGAACAAAATATAGAAAAAGTGAATGGTATCTGGTCTATTTTTTCAACCACAATGGAAAATTTAGAGAGTGGTCACAGCACAAGATTGTATATTAAAAGTAGAAATAATAATTATCTCTTAGAATATAACAAAGATATAGCTGACAGCATGTTTACTCAGCAGTTCTTAAAAACTGGCAGATAAAAAGGAATGATTTTTCCTTTATATTTTAACTTTTCCTCACCTTTGTTTTACTAACTACATTTTCCGGGGGAGGGAGGTGAGGAAAGTTTTAATTAATCAGTATTTTTTACAATAAACTTAATTGGATACAGAGGTGAAATTATGTTAACAAATATTAAAAAGATTACATTTATTTTATTAATAATTATCGTTCTTTCCTCAACAGCAGTAATTGCCTTTGATGATGGTAGTTTTTACGCTGAACAAAAAGAGACAGCAACAACAATTATTGGCGATTTAAAACCTGAAATTAGAGTTTTTGATGATGGAGATTTAGAAAGAAATTTAAGTGGTAACCTTGATATAAGTTATCCTGGCAATAAACACAGTTTTCAACTTATAACTGATTTTCAGATTGGGGCTGCTAAAGAAATTGAATTTAACGAATTAAACTATCAGTATTTTGGCAATAAATACAGTTTATTGCTGGGAAAACACAGAGTAATCTGGGGCAAAGGAGATCAACTTCATGTTTTAGATAATATAAATCCGGAAGACTTAAGTGATTTTTATAACCCTGATTATAAAGATCGTCAGATTGGGGAAGAAATGATTAAAATTGATAGATATTTTAGAAATGGCAATGCCAATCTTGAGTTTATCTACACGCCAGATTTTGAGGGGCACCGGCTGGCAGAAGATCCTGATAGTCCACTCGGCAACTGGATAATCAATCCTTTTGCTGATAAGATTTCAATCTCTGCACTTAAGTCAGCTACTAACTACAGTGAAACAGAAATTATTAGGCAGGTAGAAGCTGCAGTTAAAGAGGAAGAGCAGCAGTTTGGTCTGCGCTTTACTGATACCAGAGGTGGTACAGATTATGGCTTCAGCTACTACCACGGATATTTAAGAGAACCAAGTTATGATCCTGCGGCATTTAATACAGGTTCAAATCCATTTACAAATAACCCGGCGCAAAATAGAGATATATTTAGTCAGCTACTGGATGCTGCTGATCTTCACTATGATCAGGTTGATGTTTTTGGTTTTGAAATGGCCCGAGTGATTGCCAGTATTAATAGTCGCTTTGAACTGGCATATTATAATACAGATGACAGTTCAGGTAATGATCCAACAATTAGAAATAATAAAGTTGCCTGGGTTATTGGTGGAGACAGAGATCTACCAATCAGTAATTTAAATCTAAATATTCAATTTACAGGTGAGAAAATTTTAGATGACAGCCAGATTGAGGCCAATAATGCTGCAGATTTACAGTATAATCAAGATGGAGATTATTTGACAAATAGAGCTGTAGTTAAACTGGAAGACAGCTATCAAAATGAAAAAATAATACCTCAAATCACCTGGGTTTATAACTTAAGTGATCATGATTATTCTCTGGAAAATGCAGTAGAATATGAGTTAAAACAGGATTTGGTAATGAAATTTTCTCATAAAATATTTAATGGAGATCAAAATACTGATTTTGGTCAGTTTGATGATAATGATTTCAGTTCAATTTCTTTACATTATAGTTTTTAATTAAAAAGTTAAGTTTTAATTCCCTATAGTTAATTAAAAAGGCTAAAATTTCTGCCTAAATGGAGTAATTTTAGCCTCATAGTATTTAATCAAGAAAAATTATTGATAAAAGAATTTTCAGAAGTGTAAAGTAGTTGACATTTAGCAACTGGCTGGGTATAATAGTTTTGTGAACTTTTTACAAATAATTTTAATAAAGTTGAATAGCAGGAGGTGAATGTTTAAATGGCTCATGTAATTGCAGATGGTTGTATTATGTGTGGTGCCTGTGCACCAGAATGCCCTGTAGAATGTATCAGTGAAGGTGATACAAAATATGAAATTGATGCTGACGAATGCATCGACTGTGCAGCCTGTGTATCTGTTTGTCCAGTAGATGTTATCAGCCAGGCATAAGTTTATAAATTTTTGAAAAAACCGGGGGTATTCTCCGGTCTTTTTCATTTTAAAAAATCAAAATTTTAATTTTATTTAAAAAAGAAGCTAGAAATTAAGCAGGATTTAATTCTCTTTTAGAGAAATATACATAAAGGTAGATTATAACTATTAAATTAAGGAGATGAGCTTTGGATGCGGGAATTAAAGAAAATTGATCCGGAAATAGCAGAAATTATTTCAGAAGAAGAGAAGAGACAGGCTCAAAATATTGAATTAATTGCTTCAGAGAATTTTGTTAGTTCTGCTGTGATGGAGGCAGCTGGTTCTGTTTTAACAAACAAATATGCAGAAGGTTATCCTCATAAAAGATATTATGGTGGCTGTGAGGTAATTGATAAGGCAGAAGAACTGGCGATAAAAAGAGCAAAAGAATTATTTGGTGCTGAACATGCTAATGTACAGCCTCATTCTGGTTCACAGGCAAATCAGGCAGTTTATTTTTCTCAGGTTCCAAAAGGTGGCACAATACTGGCAATGGATCTTACTCACGGTGGCCATTTAACCCACGGTAGTCCTGTTAATATGTCAGGTAAGTATTATGATTTTATTCACTATGGTGTAACCAGAGAAAAAGAAATTATTGATTATGATCAGGTAAGAGCTCTTGCTGAAAAACATCAACCTGATTTAATTGTAGCCGGTGCCAGTGCCTATCCCAGAGTCATTAACTTTAAAACATTTAAAGAAATTGCCGATTCGGTTGGCGCATTATTTATGGTGGATATGGCCCATATTGCCGGTTTAATAGCAGCTGGATTACATCCCAACCCAGTAGAAACTGCAGACTTTGTTACAACCACTACTCATAAAACTTTAAGAGGAACCAGGGGTGGTATGATTCTCTGCAAGGAAAAATATGCAAAAGATATTGATAAAGCAATTTTCCCTGGACTGCAGGGAGGTCCGCTGATGCATATTATTGCTGCTAAAGCAGTTTCTTTTAAAGAAGCACTGACAGATGATTTTATGGAATATCAGCAGCAAATTATAGATAATGCACATACACTGGCAGAAGAATTAAAGGGTTATGGAATGAGACTGGTTTCTGGCGGCACAGATAATCATATGATGCTGGTTGATTTAAATAATATGGAAATCACGGGTAAAGAAGCAGAAGAAGCCTTAGATAAAGTTGGAATTACAGTAAATAAAAACACAATTCCATTTGAGACCAAAAGTCCTTTTGTTACCAGTGGAATTAGAATTGGAACCCCGGCAGTTACAACTAGGGGTATGAAAGAAAAAGATATGAAAAAAATCGCAGAATTTATCTTTGATGCTTTAAAAAATCTTGAAAATGAAGACAAATTAAAAGAAATGAAAAAAGAGGTTCATGCTTTTTCTGCTCAGTTTATGGAGTAGATTATATATAAGCTAATAATTAATGGGCCGGGGAAACCCGGTCATTTTTTTAGAATATAAGAATATAAGAAAAGGTGATATTATGGATATTAAAATGATAGTATTTGATCTGGATGGAACTTTACTGGATATTGATCATCAGCTGCATAATAAAACAATTGAGGCAGTTAAAATGATTAGAAATAAGGGGATTAGAACTCTGGTTGCAACCGGTAGAATGTATTGTTCTGCTAAACCACATACTGATAAACTGGAGATTGTAGATCCTATAATTACATATAATGGTGCGCTGGTGGTTGATCCTTCAACCCAGAAAGAGATTTTCCACGCCCCAATACCTTTCGAAATTGCTAAAAAAATCACAAAAATGGTTGTCGAAAACAATTATCATCTGCAGCTATATATTGATGATAAGCTCTATGTGGCAGAGGAAAATAAATTTACAGATCGTTACGAAGAGATTTCTGGAATTAAAGCCAATGCTGTTGGTCGTCTGGATGATTTTCTTGAGGCTGAACCTACCAAAATGTTAATAATCGAAGAGGATGAAGATAAGCAGGTTGAGATTAATCATTTTTTAAATGAAAATTTTGCTGAAGAGATTGAACTTTCTTCGTCCTATCCCTCTTTTATTGAAATAACAAAAAAAGATATGTCTAAAGCAGTTCCGGTTAAGAAACTGGCAGCAGATTTCAATATTAAACAGGAAGAAATTATGGCTTTTGGAGATGGTTTAAATGATCTTAAAATGATCGAATGGGTAGGTAAAGGTGTGGCTATGCAGAATGCACATCCCGAATTGCAGGAACATGCTGATGATACTGCACCAGATCACGATGAGCTGGGAATAGCTCGCTATTTAAAACAACATTTTAAACTTGATCTTGATTTAAATAATTAGGCTGCTCCTTAGATTATGCATTTTCCAACTATTTATGTTATAATTTAAGATAGTGATTAACTTTAATATTGGTTGCAATTTGGAGGGATTTATTTGGAAATTTTTTCGATTTTAAAATCAACATTTAAAGATTTTTATGAAGACTTATTTAAACTGGTATTGCTTAGTGTGGCCTGGTTTGTAATAAGTTCAGTACTTTTATTTGCTGTTTTTATTGGGCTGACCAGTGGCTGGTATTTAATACTTTTGTTACCCTTAGTTTTTTTGGGACCAGTATTTTTGACTTCACTTTATGGGACCAGTCAGATTTTAGAAGAGGGAAGTATTGCTCTTAAAGCACTTTTTTCATATTTTAAAAATAATTTTTGGCGTGGATTTTTAGTTTTTTTAATCTCGGTTATTTTATATATAATTTTTGTGGTTGATCTACGCTTCTTTTTGTTAAAAGGACAGGAAAATATATGGCTTTTGGCTTTTGCTTTTTTATTTGCCTATTTATTGATCTATTTTTCAATTTATCAGGCTTATTTATGGGGACTTTTAATTATTCAGGGTGAGAGACCATTAAAGGACATTTTTAAAAATGCAGTAATTCTCAGTCTGGATAACATTATATTTTCACTGCTCTGGTTTCTGGCAATTTTCTTAATTAGTGTAATTTTATTTGTTACAGGTATTGGTCTGCCAGCTGGATTTATTGGGATTATTGGTATTCTGATTCTTCAGGGAACAAAAGAAATGCTGGCAAAATATTAAAATATAAATTTAAGCTATAAATTGAGAGGGGAATAATTAATGAAAGAATATTATTTGGGTCTTGATCTTGGTGGAACAAAAATTTTAACAGGTCTTGCTGATAGTGAAGGAAAGATAATTACTAGATCACGCAGAGATACAGAAGCTGATTTAGGTGAAGATAAAATAATAGAAAATATGATAGCAACTATAGAGGATGTATTAGAAGAGTCAGATGTTAGCAAAGATCAGATTATAACTCTGGGTATTGGCAGTCCGGGCCCGCTTGATTCGAAAAAAGGGATTATAATTGAAAATGCAAACCTCCCCTGGAAAAATGTGCCTCTGGTTGAAAGAATGGAGTCGGCGCTGGGGATTAAAACCCTACTGCAGAATGATGCTAATGCTGCTGCTCTGGGTGAAAAATGGTTTGGAGCAGGGAGAAATGTTGAAAATATGGTCTACATAACTATCTCTACCGGTATAGGTGGGGGAGCTATTATTAATAAAGAGTTATTTACAGGGGTTAATGATAATGCCTGTGAAATTGGACATACAGTTATTGATCCTAATGGTCCACTCTGTGGCTGTGGAAACCACGGTTGTCTGGAAGCTTTTTCTTCTGGTACATCGATCGGTAAGAGAGCTAAAGAAGCAGCGGCAGCTGGTGAGAGCAAAGAAATGCTGGAACTGGCAGATAATATAGTTGAAGATATTGATGCAGTAATCTGTGCCCAGGCTGCTTATCAGGGAGATCAGGTGGCTAGAGATATCTTTAAAAATGCAGGTTATCATCTTGGAATTGGACTCGGTAATGTTGTAAATACTTTTAATACAGAGATGATAATTCTCGGTGGTGGAGTTATGAAGGCTTCCGATTTATTTTTAGATGAAGCAATAAAGACTATGGAGGATATTGCTCTGGCGGGTTCTCTGGAGATGGTTACAGTTAAGGAAGCTGAACTTGGATCTGATATTGGTTTGATGGGAGCTATAGCTGTAGCAATGGAAGATAGGTTAGTAAAAAATGATTGATGAAGATAAAGTATTAGTTCTTGATATTTTTAATCGTTTTGATCTTGAAATTAAAGCCGGACGCTCTGGCATTAAAAGAGAGGTTAAAGTAAGTGATATTAAGAGACCAGGAATTGAGCTTGCAGGTTTCTGGAAGCACTTTGTCCCCGAGCGGGTTAATTTGATAGGAAGAACCGAATTGTCTTTTTTGCGGGGGCTTGATGAAAAAATATTAAAAAAAAGAATTGAAGAATATGTAGACTATAATCCAGTCTGTATTATAGTTGCCAGAGGAGAGCATATTCCCGATTATTTACTGGAAAAAGCAAATCAAAATGGTATTCCAGTTCTTTCCACAGAAATTTCGACAACCAGATTTAGCAGTATGCTTTTAAACTATCTGGAAGAAAAATTGGCGCCTGTTAAGGTTATTCATGGTGTCTTAGTAGATATTTATGGTATTGGTGTTTTAATTAGAGGCCAGAGCGGAATTGGTAAAAGTGAGACTGCTATCGAACTGGTTAAAAGAGGACATCGTCTGGTTGCTGATGATATTATTGAAATTAAAAAAATTGGTGAGCTGCGACTTAGTGGTACTGCTCCCAGTAATTCGCGCTACTTTCTTGAAATGAGAGGTATTGGTATTATAAATGTAAAAACTCTGTTTGGGGCTGGAGCAGTAAAACATGACTCTCCAATTAATTTAACCATTAAATTAGAAAAATGGGAAGAGGGAGAGGAATATGAAAGACTTGGTATTGACAGTCGTAAAACAGAAATTATGGATCTTGAAATTGATGAAATAGTGATTCCAGTCAAACCAGGGAGAAATCTGGCTCTAGTTTTAGAGGTTGCAGCTATGAATTATAGAATGAAATCAATGGGCTATAATGCTGCAGTTGATTTTACAGAGAATATAATGAAAAGATAAAGAATGCTTCTGGCAGAGGTGTAAAAATGGTTTTAAAAAAAATCAAAGATAAGAGAAAAAAACTAATCATATTATTCATTATCTGTCTTTTTATTTTTACTGCAGCAGTTAACGCAGAAAATTATAATGTAATATTTAATCATCTCGATGCCGCTGGCGATGACTATGGGCCGGGAAATTATCTTTATCCTCAGAATCATATATTTCAAAACAAAGGTAATCTTTTTGATCTTCAGTCGATGACTATTTTTGAATCTAAAAGCGAATATAAAATTCGCTTTTCTTTTTCTAATTTAACTGATCCCTGGGGGGCAAAATACGGTTTTTCTTTACCATTATTAGAAATATACATAGATAATAATTCTACTGGCAGTAATCAACTTTTTCACAGTGGGGCTGGTGTTAGTTTTGATCCTGATTTTAACTGGAATAAATTTATTAAAATTAGCGGCTGGTGGATAAGAGCTTTTAATCCGGACAGTCAGAAAGAAAATCTTTTAAATATAAACGAGTTATCTCTTAATGAGCCAGGAGTAAATAATAATTTTAGTTTAAATAAGAAAGATAATGATATTTTTTTGATACTGCCAAAAAGCGAAATAAAATCACTGGATAACAGCAAGATAGTTGTTATGGTAGGAAGTTTTGATCCATTTGGTTATGATCATTTTCGTTCACTATCAAAAAGCAAAAGTTACTGGCAGATTTATTCTGGAAATGAGATACCTCTGACTAAAGCACCCAGAGTTCTTGATATACTGGTTCCCGGGGGGAGTAGTCAAAAAGAGATATTAAAGGGTGAATTACCAGCAATACCATATCTTGAGATTGATACTGATATTGCTGCTGTTGAGCCGACAATAATAGATTATTTAAAACCGATCAATAAAATTTCTGTTTCCATTCTTTTGTTTTACATATTTTTATTAATTTTTGTAATTTATAGGTTTAAATATCATAATTAAATTTAAATTTTTAAGAGGTGAAATAATGACAGCCGAGCCAATGAATTATGCCAGGAAAATCTTAAAAAAGGTATCTCGAAGTTTTGCTTTAACAATCCCTATGCTTGATGATCAAATAAAAGATGAGGTTCTTCTGGCCTATCTGCAGGATAGGATACTTGATAATTTTGAAGATGAAATTTATCCTCCCGATCTTAAATTACAGAAGGATCTGATGGATCGAGTCAGCAGAATTTTTTCGCCGGTAGTTTATGACCGCAGTTCTGATTTTGAAATTATTAAAAAAAACAGCAGCTTAATTGAGGATTCATCACTGCAGGAATTAACCAGAAATATTGATTTAGTCTATCAGGGTTATCAGAGTTTAGAACCTAAAATTCAGCAGGTTTCTCACAAATGGCTGCAGGAAATGAATCAGGGAATGCAAAAATACTTAAAAAAAGAAGTCGAAACCTTTGCCGAATTAGATGAATACTGTTATTATGTTGCAGGTACAGTTGGTGGTTTTTTGACTGAAACTATAATTTATAAATTTGAGATTGATCAACAGAACCAGAAGCTTCTAATGGATAATTTTAATCAGGCGGGGCTTTTTCTGCAGAAAGTAAATTTGATTAGAGATATTAGAGAAGATTTAGAAAGTAGAGATAAGCATTTTTGGCCGCTCAAAGATTTGGGGATTAGTGAGGCAGAACTGGCAGATCCAGAATGTAGGGAGCAGGCTATGCAGGCTCTGGAGCAGATGCTTTTAGATTTAAAAAACCATATTCCGGCTTTAAAAAAATATTATCAGGCACTGCCGGAGGAGCTTAAAGGCTATAAAAAGTTTTTTGCAGTTAATAATGCCCTTGGGCTTGCAACTCTAGATAAGCTGAATAATAATCCGGAAGTATTTTATGGAGATAAACCTGTTAAAACTTCTAAATTGACTTTTTTAAATATTATGCGGTCTCCTGAAAAATATTTTTTTAAGCATGCAGCTCGGATAAAGGATTAGCTGCTTTGATTTATTTTGCTGAGAAAGGAGAAAAAATGTAATGGATTTTTTACTGATTACTGGTATGTCTGGAGCGGGAAAGTCTCTTGCCTTAAATTATTTTGAGGATAGGGGATATTTCTGTGTGGATAACCTTCCGCCAGCTTTAATTTCCAAATTTGCGGAATTATGTCTGCAGTCTGATCTGGATAAGATTGCTCTGGTTAGTGATATTAGAGGGCGAGAATTTTTTACCGAATTATTCGAAGAACTGGCTAAGATAGAGGATATGAATTTAAATTATAATATTCTTTTTCTGGAGGCTTCTGATGATGTTTTAATTAGAAGATATAAAGAGAGTAGAAGACGTCATCCTCTGGATGAAGAGGGAAGAATTCTGGATGCTATTGAAAGAGAAAGAAAAATGTTAGAAGAACTCCGGGGTAGAGCAACAAAGATTATTGATACCGGGGAATTGAAGAGTTCAGAATTACAGGAGGAATTAAATCAATTATTTTTGGGAGAAGAAGATAAAAATTTACTACATTTAAGTTTAATATCTTTTGGTTTTAAATATGGAATACCACGCGATGCAGATTTAGTAATGGATGTAAGATTTTTGCCCAACCCTTATTATGTTGAGTCTTTAAGAGAGCAAACGGGTAATGATCAGGAAGTTCAGAATTATGTTTTAAAATGGCCATTAACAGATAAGTTTTACAGTAAATTTTTTGATTTAATTGATTTTTTACTACCTGAATATAAAAAAGAGGGAAAGAGTCATCTTTCGATTGCAATTGGCTGTACTGGTGGCAAGCACCGCTCAGTTACTACAGTTAATAAGTTAGCGGAATTTTTAAAGGATAAAGATTTTAATATAAATATTGAACATCGGGATATCGAAAAATAAGGAAGTGTAATTATGAACCTGCCAAAATGGTTTTTTCCCGGTCTGGGTGTTAAGCGGTGGTTTTTAGTTATTATATTTGCATTTATTTTAATTAGTATTGGAATAACTCCTTTATTTGGTTTTGACATAAGTGTCTATGTTACAAATCAGCTGCTTTTAATGCTCAACAATATATTTGGTCATCAGGCCGGTTTTGTGCTTAAATTGACTGCTTTGTTTATGATTTTAAGTGGGATTAGTTTGACTTATTATTCTCTGCTAAAAATCAAATCAGAATTTAATACCCATATAACTCCTAATGGAGAAATTCTTGATTTATTATATGAAAAAAGAAGGTCAAATAAGGGACCAGAAATTGTTGCTTTTGGTGGTGGTACCGGTTTATCAAATCTCCTGCGGGGCCTGAAAAAAAATAGTGACAATCTGACAGCAGTCGTCACAGTGGCTGATGATGGTGGTAGTTCAGGTCGTTTAAGAGATGAAATGGGTATTTTACCACCTGGAGATATTCGTAACTGCCTGGTTGCACTGGCTGATAGAGAACCTTTAATGGAGAAATTATTTCAACACCGCTTTGAATCTGAAGGTGGGCTTGAAGGTCACAGCTTTGGTAATTTATATATTGCTGCTATGACTGAGGTTTTAGGAGATTTTGAGGAAGCAGTTAGAGCTTCCAGCAAAGTTCTGGCTATTAGGGGTAAAGTTCTACCTGCTACTAACGAAGATATTAAATTGGGGGCAGTTTATCACGATCAGGAAGAAAGAATGGGCGAATCTGCTATTCCAGTCTATGATAAAGAAATCAATAAAGTTTTTTTGTATCCTGAAAATGCAAGTACTACTCCAGAAGTAAAAGAGTCAATCCAAAAAGCAGATGTAATAGTGATTGGCCCGGGTAGTCTTTATACCAGTATTTTGCCCAATTTGCTGGTGAAAGGAATTACAGAAGAAATTAAAAATAGTAGTGCCTTAAAACTATATATCTGTAATGTGATGACTCAGCCTGGAGAAACCGATGGTTATACAGCAGCTGATCATGCTCGAGCAATCATTGATCACTGTGGTAGTGGAGTTTTTGACTATATTGTTGTCAACAATCGTCAGGGTACAGCTAAACTGAGAAAGAAATATGAAGCAGAAGGTGCTTACCCAGTTAAGATAGATCATCAGCAGTTAGAGAAACTGGGAGTAAAGGTTATTGAAGCTGATCTTTTAAAAAAAGACAGCTATCTGCGACATGATCCGGATGCACTGGCAGAACTTATTTATGATTTAAATAAGAAATATAATTAACAACAGGAGATTACAAACTAATTTTATTAATTAAGATTTAAAAGGTGATAAAAATGTCTTTTACTGATCAGGTTAAGGAAGAATTAACACATAAAGATAAATATGATTACTCTGAGCAGCTGGCCGAACTGGCGGCTCTAATCAGGATAGATGGATCGATTCAAATCTCAAATAAACATCTGGCTGTTAAGATTACTCTTTATCATGGTAATTTAGCCCGCAGAATTTATTCCCTGATTAAGGAGCGGTTTGGTTTCAGTATCGAGATCAGAGTCAGACAGGATAAAAGATTTAATTTAAGCCATAGTTACGATATTATTGTTACACCACAGCCAGGTGTGAGAGAATTTCTACTGGAACTGGGATTTCTAACCCCGGATAATAGTTTAGTTTTTCATATTAAAGATGAATATTTGAATTCTCGCCAATTATCTCAGGCTTATTTACGCGGTTTATTTTTAGGTGGGGGATCAGTTAATAAACCTCAGAGCGAATATCACCTTGAATTTCGCTGTGAGCGTGAAAGTGTAGCTGAAGATTTGAAAATTTTACTGGCTAAATTTGAATTAGAGGCTCATCAGACTCAACACAAGGGTTATCATGTAATTTATTTTAAGAGCTATGCTGAAGTAGTTAAGGTTTTAAATATTATTGGAGCTCATCAGGCAATGCTTAAAATGGAAAATGATCATATTGTTAAAGAGTTAAAAAATGATGTTAATCGGCGGGTGAATTTTGAAACTGCAAATTTAGAGAAATCTGTTTCTGCAGCTATGGATCAGCTGGAGTATATAGATATTATAGAGCGCAAAGAAGGGTTGGAGTCATTGAGCCCCGGTCTGCAGGAAATGGCTGAGGTTAGAAGAGGAAATCCTTATGCCTCTTTAAAAGAGCTGGGTGAAATTTTAGATCTCAGTAAATCGGGAGTTAATCATCGTTTGCGAAGAATTAAAAAAATTGCCCAAAATTTAACTTGAAATTATCTCAGGAGATGATATAATACATTTGGAAGTTAAAAATAAATCAAACTTGCTGCTGATTTAAAAATCAGCTTTGTTTTTGGCTGTATCGGGACAATTATGTTCCATTTGGACAAAAACGTTCCAGCTCGGAGGTTAAACATGAATAAACTGTTTAAAATTCAGCAGAAAATTGTACCGGAAATTGTTAAGACAGCCCAGCAAAGATATAATATTTTACGTGGTATATATTACAATCAGCCTATTGGAAGACGAGCTCTAGCAAAGATACTAGGATTGAGTGAAAGAACAATTCGTAATGATCTGGAGTTTTTTGAAAAAAATGCCTTTATAACTATTACCCCGGCAGGTACTCAAATTACTAGAATTGGAGAAGAATTTCTGATAGAATTAGATGAGTACATCAAAGAGTTACGAGATATCAGTTATTTAGAAAATAGACTGGAAAATATTCTGGGGATAAAAAAAGTTAAGCTGGTTAATGGCGCAGTTCCGGCCGGAGATTTAAAGGCCGAGATTGGTAGAATGGCCTCACAGCTTTTACAGCAGGAAATTAAAAATGGAGACATTCTTGCTGTGACGGGTGGGACAACCCTGGCCCAGGTTGCAGCAGAGATGACCTACAGCGCTGAATCCAGGGATGTGACAGTAGTTCCCGGCCGAGGTGGACTGGGTGAGGATGTTGAAATACAGGCTAATACGATTGCTGCTAAAATTGCCAAAAAGCTAGGCGGCAGCTATCATCTCCTGCATATTCCGGACAATATGGCTGAAGAAAATATTTATCATATAACAAAAGAACCAACAATTAAAAAAACTCTGGAAATTTTAAAAAGAGCCAATATTTTGATTCACGGAGTAGGAACAGCTAAAGATATGGCAGGCCGACGGGGGATGGACGAAAAAGAAATCAATGATCTCCTTAATGCCGGTGCCGTGGGAGAGGCTTTTGGATTTTATTTTAACTCCCGGGGTGAGATTATCTATTCCACTACCAGTGTTGGTTTGAATCTTGATGATCTGCAGGCAATAAATAAAGTGATTGTTGTTGCAGGTGGAGAAAATAAGGCAGAAGCTATTATTTCTGCAGTTTCTCCTAAATACCAGGATATTTTAATTACTGATGAAATTACAGCCCGAAAAATTATCTCTCTTAAGGGGGGTGAGGCCGAAGACAGGCTGGCAGATTAGAATCAGCAGGTTATAAACTTTCAAATTTTTTAAGTCTTTGTTTAGTAAATTAATTTATGTAAATGTTCAACATATTATAAGGAGGAATAAAATAATGAAAAAAGTAGCAATTAATGGATTTGGACGTATTGGTAGAGGTTACTTAAGATTAGTTGAAAAAAGAGGAGAAGACATTGAAATCGTTGCAATTAACGATTTAGTTGATGTTGAAAATTTAGCTTATTTACTTAAATATGACTCTGTACATGGTCGTTTTGATGGTACAGTAGAGGTTGAAGCTGGAAACTTAGTAGTTAATGGTAAAACAATTAAAGTTACTGCTATTAAAGATCCTAAAGAACTACCATGGGGCGAAAATGACATTGATGTAGTAATTGAATCTACTGGTGTATTCCGCAAAAAAGCTCAGTTAATGCAGCATATTGAAGCTGGTGCGAAAAAAGTTCTTTTAACTGTACCTGCTAAAGATGAGATTGATAATACTATTGTACTTGGTGTTAATGATGACGATCTAAGCGATGATGACTTAATTGTTTCCAATGCTTCCTGTACAACTAATTGTTTAGCTCCTTTAGCTAAGGCTCTTAACGATGAGTTTGGAATCGAAAAAGGATTAATCACAACTGTTCATGGTTATACAACCAGTCAGGCTATCCTAGATATGCCAGCTGGAAAAACAAGAAGAGGTAGAGCAGCTGCTGAAAACATTATTCCTACAACTACAGGTGCTGCTATTGCAACAACAAAAGTACTGCCTGAGTTAGATGGTAAAATTGACGGTATGGCTATTCGTGTTCCAGTACCTGATGGCTCCTGTGTTGATGGAGTATTTACTTTAGAGAAAGATGTAACTGCTGAAGAAGTAAATGCAATGTTTAAAGAAAAAGCAGAAGGTGAAATGAAAGGTATTTTAGGCTATACTGAAGATGAATTAGTTTCCAGAGATATTATGGGACAGTTCGAATCTTCTAAAATTGATGCTCAGTCAACTATGGTAGTTAATGGCAATATGGTTAAAGTTATTTCCTGGTATGACAACGAATTAAGTTATACAAATAGAGTTGTAGATTTATCATTAAAGCTGTAATTTAAATATAAAAATCATTTCAGGGTGGGGCATAGTTGCCTGCCCTGAAATTTTCTCAATAAATTTTTTTGCCTTATTTTTAGAGATAGATATTAAGCCTTTTAAGATAGCTGTCAAAAAATTAGTAACTGCTAATTAATATGGAGGTATTAAAAATGAAAAAAACACTTAAAGATATGGATTTTAAAGGAAAGAAAGTTTTAGTTAGAGTAGATTTTAATGTTCCTCTTAAAGATGGAGTTGTTGGTGATACAACCAGAATTAAAGCAGCTCTGCCAACAATTGAGTATTTAATTAAAGAAGAAGCAAAAGTATTACTTATCTCTCATTTGGGTCGCCCGGGTGGAGAGCCAAAAGATGAGTTAAGAATGGATCCAGTTGCTAAAGAACTGGCTAATTTATTAAACAAAGAAGTTAAAAAAGCTGATGACTGTATTGGCGACGAAGTTAAAAAGGCAGCTGACAGCCTTAAAAACGGTGAAGTTTTAGTCTTAGAAAACAGCCGTTTCCATGCAGGTGAAAAGAAAAATGATCCAGAATTCGCGAAAGAATTAGCATCACTTGCTGACCTTTATGTCAATGATGCTTTTGGTGCTGCCCATAGAGCTCATGCCACTACAGTTGGGGTAACAGAATACTTACCATCTGCTGCTGGTTTCTTAATGCAGAGAGAATTAAATGCTCTGGGTGAGGTAATGGAAAATCCGGAAAGTCCTTTTGTTGCCATAATGGGTGGCGCTAAAGTTTCTGATAAAATTGATGTGATTAAGAATCTGATCAATAAAGTTGATCAATTAATTGTTGCTGGGGGAATCGCCAATACATTTCTGATGGCAAAAGGTTATGAAGTTGGAGATTCTTTAGTTGAGGCTGACAAAGTTGATCTGGCTAAAGAATTAATGACTGAAGCTGAAGAAAAGGGAGTAGAAATTGTGCTTCCAATTGATGTAGTAATTGCTGATGATTTTTCCAATGATGCTAACACAAAAACAGTATCTGTAAAAGAAATTCCTGCTGGCTGGCAGGTTCTTGACTGTGGTGGCCCTCAGAGCTTAGAGAACTACAAAGAAATTATTAAGAATGCTAAAACAGTTATCTGGAATGGACCACTGGGAGTATTTGAGATGGAGAAATTTGCTCACGGTACTGTTGAATTGGCGAAAGCACTGGCTGAATCAGATGCTCATTCAGTAATTGGTGGCGGAGATTCTGCTGCTGCAATTAATGAAGCTGGAGTAGCTGATAAGATGAGTCATATTTCTACCGGTGGTGGAGCTTCCCTGATGTTCTTTGAAGGTAAAGAACTTCCTGGTGTAGCTGCACTTGACGATGTTGAGTAATTTTAAGATACAGTTCTAGATGGAAAAATTTAAACTAAAGCTTAATTAGTTAAAAAAATTCTAAACAAAACTTTGCATTTGGGCAGAGTTTGAGGAGGAATATTAATGCGTAAACCATTTATTTGTGGAAACTGGAAAATGAACAAAAATGTTGAAGAAGCTAAAGCGATGATCACTGCTTTAAAAGATAAAGTTAAAGGTGTAGAGAATGTTGAAATGGGTATTTGCCCGACAGCTCTCTGTTTAACAACTGTTAAAGAAGCTGCTCAGGGTAGTGATATTGTTACAGGTGCTGAAAATATATACTGGAAGGATTCTGGTGCTTATACTGGAGAAATTTCAGCAAAGATGCTGGCTGACAGCAATATTGAATATACTATTGTTGGTCACTCCGAAAGAAGAGAAATTTTTGGTGAAACAGATTATGAAGTAAATAAAAAAGTTTTATCTGCACTTTCACATGGTGTGAAGCCAATTGTCTGTGTTGGAGAAACTTTAGAAGAAAGAAAAGCTGGTCAGATAGAAGCAAAGGTTAACTTCCAGGTGGATTCTGCTCTGGCAGGACTTGATGAAGATGAGGTTGCAGATGTAGTAATTGCCTATGAGCCAATCTGGGCAATCGGTACTGGAGAGACAGCTTCTGCTGAAGAAGCTAACCGAGTAATTGGAATCATTAGAGAAAATATTAGAAAAGAATATCCTGAAGCTGCTGATAAGATTAGAATTCAGTATGGCGGTAGTGTTAAACCACATAATGTAGAAGAAATTATGGCACAGTCAGAGATCGATGGTGCTTTAGTTGGTGGAGCCAGCTTAGCAGCAGATTCTTTCTCTGAGATTATTTTAAAAACTGCCGAAATCTATAAGTAAATAAGTAAGATTATAAGGAGGATTATTATGGCAAGACCTAAACCACTGGCCCTGATTATTGCAGATGGGCTGGGAATAAACGAAAACGCAGAAGGGAATGCTGTCTATCAGGCAGATACTCCTTTCTTAGATAAATTAAATAATGAGTATCCACATTCAATTTTAAAGCCATCCGGAGAGGCTGTTGGCCTGCCGGAGGGACAGATGGGTAACTCTGAGGTTGGACATCTAAATATTGGTGCCGGCCGGATAGTTTATCAAGATTTTACAAGAATTAATAAAGCTGTAAAAGAAAAACACCTGCTTGAAAATAAAGCACTTAAAAAAGCAGTAGACCACGCTAAAGAAAATGATGGTGCTCTGCATTTAATCGGTCTTTTATCTGATGGTGGTGTTCACAGCCACATCAAACATCTCTTTGGTTTAATTGAGATGGCCGATCGGGCCGGTTTAGAAAAAGTATATATTCATCCAATCCTGGATGGTAGAGATACTCCACCTTCCAGCGGAACCGGTTATTTAAAAGAACTGCAGGAAGAATTAGATGAGGTTGGAACAGGTAAAATTGCAACTGTCAGCGGCCGTTATTACACAATGGACCGTGACAACCGCTGGGAGAGAACCAAAAAAGCATATGATATGTTAGTACTTGGTGAAGGCAATCAAGCTGAAGATGCTGTTAAAGCTGTAGAAGCATCATATGCAGAAGATGTTGAAGATGAGTTTGTCGTGCCCACAGTAATTACTGAAAATGGTGAAGCTGTAGGTCCAATGAATGATCATGACTCAGTTATCTTCTTCAACTTCAGAGCTGATAGAGCGCGTCAGATTACTCAGGCCTTAACTATAGACGGTTTTGATGGCTTTGAGCGGGCTCCAGAACATCCAGAAGATTTATACTATGTCACTATGACAGAGTATGATGAAGAATTCGATCTGCCAGTTGCTTTTGAACCGGTAGAAATCGAAGATGGACTGGGTGAAGTATTAAGCCGGGAAGGTTTAAAACAGCTCAGAATCGCTGAAACCGAAAAATATGCTCATGTAACCTTCTTCTTTAATGGAGGAGTTGAGGAGCCTAATGAAGGTGAAGACAGACTTTTAATTCCTTCACCTCAGGTTGCAACCTATGAGATGCAGCCGGAAATGAGTGCTTATGAGGTAACTGATAAGCTCTTAGAAAAAATTGAGGCTGAAGAATATGATGTAATTATTCTTAACTATGCCAATATCGATATGGTTGGACATACCGGCTACATGGATGCAGCTATTAAGGCTGTAGAAACTGTAGATGACTGCCTCTCTAAAATAGTTCCGGCTATTCTAGAAAAAGGCGGCCAGGCTTTAATTACAGCTGACCACGGTAATGGAGAAAAAATGAAGGAAGAAGATGGTTCTCCCTTCACAGCTCATACTTCCAATATTGTTCCCCTCTATTATGTAGGTGGACCAAAAAATAAAGGTATAGCTTCCGGTAAATTAGCTGATTTAGCTCCAACAATGTTAGAAATTCTGGGAATTGAAAAACCAGAAAAAATGACAGGAGAATCACTAATTATAGATAATGAATAATTTTCTAAATCAGAGCTAATTAAAGTTTAAGCAAAGTAACGCTTTAATAAATTATCAAGCAGGGGCAGTTTCTGCTGTCTCTGCTGAAATATAAATTAAAAATAGTTTCATTAAAAAAGATTCACTGTAAAATTATAAGGAGGTCAATTAATAATGTTAAACACAACAATTGTAGATGTTTATGCTCGCGAAATTTTAGATTCACGTGGTAACCCAACTGTAGAGGTAGAAGTAGTCTTAGAAGATGGTGTAATGGGTAGAGCTGCTGTTCCTTCTGGAGCTTCAACTGGTGAGTACGAAGCTGTAGAATTAAGAGATGGTGGCGACCGCTACATGGGTAAGGGGGTTTTAGATGCAATCGAAAATGTAAATGAAGTAATTGCACCTGAGCTAATCGGTTTTGATGTTAGAGAGCAGGTTGATATTGATAACTTAATGCGCGAATTAGATGGTACTGACAACAAAGGTAAATTAGGTGCCAACGCAATTTTAGGTGTATCAATGGCAGTTGCTAAAGCAGCAGCAGAAGCTACAGGTACTTTCCTCTATAACTATATTGGTGGGATGAATGCTAAAACTCTGCCAGTTCCAATGATGAACATTTTAAATGGTGGAGAACATGCTGATAATAATGTAGACTTACAGGAGTTTATGATTATGCCTGTTGGTGCAGTAAGCTTCCGTGAAGCTCTGCAGATGGGTGCAGAAGTTTATCACAACTTAAAGAAAGTTCTGCAGGAAAAAGGTCTGGGTACTGGTGTTGGTGATGAAGGTGGATTTGCACCTGACTTAGGCTCCAACGAAGAAGCTCTGCAGGTAATTGTAGAAGCTATCGAAGCTGCAGGTTATGAAGCTGGAGAAGACTTCTATCTTGCTATTGATGCAGCAGCATCTGAAATTTACAAAGATGGTAAGTATGTACTTGCTGGCGAAGGTGTAGAAAAGACTTCCGAAGAAATGGTAGATTTCTATGCAGAGTTAATTGATAAGTATCCTATTATCTCACTTGAAGATGGTCTTGACGAAGATGACTGGGACGGTTGGGCTCAGTTAACTGAACGTTTAGGTGACCGTCTACAGATTGTTGGAGATGACCTCTTTGTTACTAATGTAGAAAGATTAAGCAGAGGTATTGAAGAAGATAGTGCTAACTCAATCTTAATTAAGGTTAACCAGATTGGTTCCTTAACTGAGACTTTAGATACAATTAAGATGGCTACAAGAGCAGGATTTACTTCTGTTGTGTCTCACCGTTCTGGTGAAACAGAAGATGTAACAATTGCTGACCTTGTTGTAGCAATGAATACTGGCCAGATTAAAACTGGTGCTCCTGCACGTTCCGAAAGAGTTGCTAAGTATAACCAGCTTCTAAGAATTGAAGAAAGCTTAGGAGATGCAGCTCAGTATGCAGGTAAAGAAGCATTCTTTAACCTTAAGTAAAATTGATTGAATAAGATAAGATTAAAACATTATAAATTAACTAAAGGACTGAGTGGAGTTTATTCTCTGCTTGGTCCTTTTTTTATTTAAATTTCCTCTTGACAAATGTTTAAAATAGAATTATACTAACAGTGTACCAGTTAACTAATGCACTATTAATGATTGGGAGGTTGAATATACTTAATTAAGACCTAACTTTTGATAGGTGAATTACTTAATCAGGTATTATATTATTAAAACAATACAAATTAGTATATCACAATAGAGGGAGAGATGTAATTGGATTAATTTTTAACAGATTGTAAGCTAATTTACTTGATTTTAATACTCAAATTAAATATAATAACTCTATACTGACCGGTTAGTCGAGAGGAGGATCTTATGGCAAAAGATACTAGAGAAGAAATATTAGAGGCAGCTTTAAATATGTTTTCAATAAATAATTATCATGCAACATCAATGTCAATGATTGCCGAAGAAGCTGGAGTAAGTAAAGGTACTCTTTACTGGCATTTTGATAGTAAGGAGGATTTATTTAGAGAGCTAGTTTTAGCTGGATTTGACTATTTTAATGAAAATTACAAAAAAATACAGTCAGAAAAATTAAACGCAAAAGAAAAATTACATGAAATCATTTATTTTAGCATCAAAATGCTATCTGAAAATTTAAAAATGGGAAATATACTGCAGAATAATATTCAACTGATCAGCAGTGAATTTCAGAAAAAAATGATTGAAAGACATAAATCTGCAATTAAAGTAATAAAATTGGTTATTGAACAGGGAATTGAGGAAGAAACTATTAAAACAGATAATCCTCATAATACAGCGGTAATGATTTTGACATTAATTTTTAATACTCATTCTCAGGAATTATATTATAATTTTGAGACGATTAAAGAAGATGTTGATTTTATTTATAACTTTATTATGCAGGGAATTTCAAAGGAGGCTTAACATGCACAAATCTAAATTTTTAGTTTTAATATCTGCATTATTAATAATTACTTTTTTCAGTCTTTCCGCCACTGCAGAAGAAATGGAGATTTCTTTAACTGAGGCAGCAGAAATTTTGCTTGAAAATAACAGACAGCTGCAGAACAGTCGTCAGAATATAGAGAAGGCAGAAAAGGATGTAGATTTAAGCGGTAGAGGCTACTATCCAACTGCTAATCTACAGACGTCTTATACTAAAATGGAATCTGGACAGATGACATTTAATCCTGATTTTAGTTTTACTAATCCTAACTCCGAACTTTTTGTTGAAGGTCCTGATGAAAACTACAGAACCTCACTTTCACTCAACCAACCTCTCTATCTTGGGGGAAGAGTACGAATTGGAAAAGATATCTCTGAACTGGGACTTGAAATGAGCAGAATTGAATATCAAAAACAGCTTGATCAGAGTTTATTCAATCTGGTTCAGTCCTATTATGGTGTACTCCAGGCACAGGGAATGGTCGAAATTAGACAGAATGCTTTAGATGTAGTTAATGAGCATCTTAGAATAGTTAAGGTTAATAATGAGGCCGGTACAAGTTTAAGACAGGATTTACTGCAGACTCAGATTGAGCAGCGGAAAGCAGAAAAAGATCTAATAGCAGCAGAAAATCAGCTGCAGATTGCCCGCAAGCGTCTGGCTCAGCTATTAGGTGACAGCAGCCAAAGTTATGCAGTCTCCACACCGGAGAAAAATCCAGATCCAGAAACAGAATTAGATAAGTTGATTAATATTGCTTTAGAAAATAGAGCTGAACTGCGTTCTCTAAATATTAACCAGAAAATGATTGAAAAACAAAAAGAGCTGGAGGGTAATCCCTACCGCCCCCAAATCTCTCTAAATGGGTCCTATAACTGGCAGGGTTCAGAACTTGATTTCAGTGACGGCAGCTGGAATCTAACATTGAGCGGTTCTATACCTCTTTATGATGGTGGAAAGGCTAATCTAAATGAAGAGAAAAAAGAAATTGAAGCCAGCAATCTTCAGAATTCAAAAGTTGATTTAGAAGAATCAATTAAGATTGAAATTGAAGACACTCTATTGTCACTTAAGCATTCAGAAGAAATGATAGAATTAGAACAGCTTTCTTTAGAGAATGCAGAAGAAAACTTGGAGCTGACCAACAAAAGCTATCAGGCAGGTATAGGCACCAACATTGATGTAATTAATGCCCAGACTTCCTATGAGCAGGCTCAGATTTCTCTGCTGCAGGCAGAATATAATTACGAAATTAATCTTTATAAACTACTATACAATACAGGTAGAATCAGTGAATTATTTAAGGATGTGATATAAATGAAAAAAACAATTATTTTAGTCTTAATCTTAAGTTTTTTATCTTTAAATGTATCAGCCCAGGCACCGGTAGAGGTAACCACTCCGGAAAGAACAGAAATTTCTGTTAGAGATAGAATAACCGGTAATTTTTCAGCTTTTAAAAAGGTAAATATTCCAACAGAATTGGGAGGAATTGTTGATCAGATTAAAGTAAGGGTAGGCGATAGTGTAGAAGAGGGCAAGGAATTACTGCAGTTAAATCAGGATAAGTTAAATATTCAGCTTAAGCAGGCTGAGGCTTCACTGGCAGCGGCCAGAGCAAATTATCAGCAGTTAAAAAATGGAGCCAGCCAGGAAGAATTGAATCGAGCTCAGGCATCCTATGAACAGGCTCAGGCTTCTTTAGAAGGAGCCAGATCCAATTTAAAATTAATGGAAGAAATGTTTAATGATAAAATTAGTTTAAAACAGCAGTTAACTTCTGCCGAAAGTCAGCTGGCCAATGCTGAGCAGCAGCTGGCAAGTGCCAGAGAAAGTTATAACCAGGCCGAAATTAATTTTGAACAGGCTGAAAGAGAATATGAGAGAATGCAGTATTTATTTGAAGAAAAAGTAATAACAGAAAAACAGTTTGAGGGTGCAGAAAGTCAGTATAAAAATGCTAAGTCAGCTCTTAATTCAGCTCAGATTGGTTTAGAGCAGGCAAAAATTGGTTTAAACACTGCTCAGCAGAGCTATGAACTGACTGAGCAGACTTTTAATAATCCAACCCAATTAAAACAGCAGCTTGAAAATGCCCGCAGCCAGGTTGAATCTGCAGAGGCAGGTCTGGCAGTAGCTGAAGCCAATTTAGAGCAGGTGAAAAAAGGAGCAACACAGGAACAGTTAAATGCCAGCTTAGCTCAGGTTAGACAGGCAGAAGCAGGACTGGAACAGGCTAAGCTAAGTCTCAGTAATTCAATTGTTAAAAGTCCGATTAAAGGGATTGTTTCTGCGGTGCGGACTGAAGAAGGAGAAATACTATCTCCCGGCCAGCCGATAATTACTGTGATTGATATTGATCAGCTTTATCTGGAAGTTTCTGTAACAGCAGCAACTATGAGCAGACTAAATAAAGGTGATCAGGTGCGGATTATTCCGGAAGCAGTCAGAGATGAGGAATTAACTGCAGAGATTGATACTATTAGTCCGGAAGCAGATCCAGCAAGCAAAAATTTCCCGGTCAAAATGCTGCTCGATAATTCTGAGCATAAAATAAAGCCGGGCATGTTTGCAGATGCAGTTTTTAGTGTCCAGTCAGCAGCAGATACCTTAGTTTTACCTATTTCTTCGATAATTGGTTTTGATTCTGCAGAACCCTATGTTTTTGCAGTTGAAGATAAGCAGGCAGTAAAAAAAGATATCAAAATAGGTATTGTTTCAGATAATTTAGTAGAAATACTATCAGGTATAGAAGAAGATGATCAGATAATCACCCGAGGTCAAAATCGACTTACAGCCGGGGAAGAAGTTGAGGTGATTAACTAATGAAAATCTCAAACTTTTCTATTTCCCGCAGAATCACTACAGCAATGATAGTACTGTTAGTGGTTTTGATTGGGATTATAGCTTTTAGTCGCTTGAAAGTTGATCTTTATCCAGATGTTACCTTTCCCGGAGCTGCCATAGTAACTTCTTATTCCGGGGTTGGGCCAGAAGAAATTGAAAATTTAATTACAAAACCTGTAGAGAGTTCAGTTTCTACAGTTACCGGTGTTAAATCTGTTTCTTCCACCTCAGATACGGGCCAGTCAACAATTGTGGTCGAATTTGAATGGGGAACCGATATGGATTTTGCAGTTTTAGATTTACGGCAGCAGATTGATTTAATCAGTGGTTTTCTGCCTGATGAAGCAGAAGACACCCTCATCTTTAAATTTGACCCGGCAATGTTTCCAATTTTAAGTTATGGTATTACAGGAGAGCAGAACCTGGCAGATTTAAAAACAGAGGTTGAAGATAACATTGTTCCCCGTTTAGAGAGACTGCCTGGAGTTGCTCAGGTAAATTTAGATGGTGGTCTAACCAGAGAAATCCTGGTTTCTTTAGAAGGAGACAAGTTATATAATTATGGTATAGATTTTTCTACAGTTAATGGAATTTTAGCTCAGGAAAATGTAAATGTCTCAGCCGGTGAAATTCAGCGGGGCGACAGGAATTTATTAATCAGAACTATGGGTAAGTTTAACAGCATAGATGATATTAGAAATATCAACATTCCGGCCGGAAATGGAAATACAGTTAAACTTTCTGATCTGGGATCAATCCAGGATACCTATGCTGAAAGAAGTACTATTTCTCGAGTTAATGGTAATTCAAGTATTGGTCTTTCAATTCAGAAACAGACAGATGCCAATACTGTTCAGGCTGCCAATGCGGTTAAAGCAGAGATTGAAAAAATTCAGAATGAATATGATGATTTAAATATTATTACTGCAATGGACCAGTCTGATTTTATTGAGAAGGCTATTGAAAGTGTTCAGCGGAATGCTGTAATCGGTGGACTTTTAGCAGTATTAATTTTATTTATCTTTTTAAGGAATATAAGAAGTACAATTGTTATAGGAACGGCAATTCCAGTTTCCATTATAGCAACCTTTGTGCTCATGTTCTTTGCTGATTTAAATATTAATATTATTTCCCTGGGTGGACTTGCCCTGGGTGTCGGTATGCTGGTTGATAATGCGATAGTGGTGCTGGAGAATATTTATCGTTATCGGAGCATGGGTGTTGGTAAGATAGAAGCAGCTAAAGAAGGAAGTTCTGAAGTTGGAATGGCAATTACAGCTTCAACACTGACTACAATCGTTGTATTTTTACCTGTATTTTTTGTGGAGGGAATAGCAGCTCGATTATTTAAAGAGCTGGCCCTAACTGTTAGTTTCTCCTTATTTGCTTCCCTGGCAGTTGCCCTAACCTTAATCCCAATGCTTGCTTCTACATTTTTGAAAGTTAGCCAAAAAGATTTAGATAGAGAAAGCAAACAGGGATTTGTGACCCGCAACTACAAAAGAATGCTCGCATTTTCTTTGAACCACCGCTGGATAATTGTTCTAATTCTGGTTGTTTTACTTGCTGGAAGTATTGCGCTAGTTCCTGGTATAGGTACAGAATTTTTACCAGAATCAGATCAGGGAATGTTTACAATTTCTTATGATCTGCCGGCAAGTACAATTTTAGCAGAGAGTGATAATGTAGCTCAGTATACAGAGGATGTACTGGCTTCAATCCCTGAAGTTAAGACTGTTTTCAGCAGTGTTGGTTCAGCAGATATGATGGGAACATCTACCAGCAGTGATTCTGGTAATATTACGGTTCTAATGAAAGACCTTGACGAAAGAGATAGAAGTACAGATCAGATTATGGAAGAAGTAAGACAGCGCCTGTCTCTGCCGGATGTTAATTTCCAGGTTAGTACTCAGACTGGATTTGGCGGCGGTGGTGGAGGTGGAAAGCCGATCAATATTAAGCTGAAGGGTAATGACTTTGCAGTTTTAGAAGAATATACGACCCTTGCCAGAGAAGAGATGGAAAATATTGAAGGCTTAAGAGATATTAGTGACAGTTTTGATGAGGGAAGACCGGAACTTAGAATTCAGCTTAATCGTTCTCTAATGAGTCAGTTTGGTTTAAACGCCAGACAGATTGCCAATACTGTTCGGACTGCAGTCAGTGGTAGTGTGGCGACTCGTTATGAAGTTGCAGGAGACGAGTATGATATTCGAGTTCAGCTGCGGGAAAGTGATTTAAGTTCTGTTTCTCAACTTTCTAATTTAAATATTAATGCACCTGGTGGAATTCAGGTTCCACTTAAAAGGTTTGCCAATTTAGAAGTTGAAACCGGACCAAATCAAATTCTGCGGATTGATCAGGAAAGATATGCTGAAATAAATTCTGATTTATATAATATAGACCTTGGAACAGCGGTTGAAAGAATTCAAAATAGACTAAATGAAAATATTGAACTGCCGGAAGGATATGAATTCAGCTATGAAGGGCAGTTCCAGGATTTACAGAGCTCCTTCCAGAGTCTTGCCTTTGCCTTTTTGCTGGCAGTAGTTCTGGTCTATATGGTAATGGCTTCTCAGTTTGAGTCATTAATTCACCCGCTGATAATTATGTTTACAGTTCCTCTGGCTATTATTGGAGTAATCCTTGGTATTTATATTACCGGCAGTACTTTATCAGTAGCTTCTCTAATTGGTTTGATTACTCTGGCCGGAATAGTAGTTAATAATGCGATTGTAATGGTTGATTATATTAACCATCTAAGAAGAGAAAAGCAGGAAAAAAATAAAGCTATTCTTGAGGCGGCAGCAGTAAGATTGAGGCCGATTATGATGACAGCTCTGACAACCATTCTGGGGCTGATTCCACTTTCTTTAGGAAGAGGAGATGGAGGAGAGCTGGCCCAGCCAATTGCTGTTGTGGTAATCAGTGGTTTAACATTTGCTACTTTCTTAACTCTGTTTATCATTCCAATTTTCT
Organism: Halanaerobium sp.; assembly: GCF_003070835.1. Taxonomy (NCBI): domain Bacteria; kingdom Bacillati; phylum Bacillota; class Clostridia; order Halanaerobiales; family Halanaerobiaceae; genus Halanaerobium; species Halanaerobium sp. Next base: position 30,367 of record NZ_QBLR01000005.1, read on the forward strand.
ATTCTCTCTTAACTTCATTTAGAGAGATTGTACTGGCAAAAATAAAAGGTGTAGATCGCTCAGAGTTGGAAGAAAAAATCTAATAAAGATATTAATTAAGAAGGTGTTCCTGATAAATAGCTCACTAAATTATAGTTTGCTGGGAGATACCTTCTTAATTTTCTATTCAGGTAAGCGGAAAATGTTTTCCAAAAGCTAAGAGCTAGTTTTTCTGCCTCAGGTTATTGTTTTTTTATCTTTAATATGTTAAAATTAAAGCTGTGTTGAATTATGGATATCTAGCAATATTTTACTTAACTACTGGAGGTGAGATTTAGATGTTTGTACTTAAGATTTTACATTTTATTATAGCAATTGGGGTCATTGTTGGTGTTTTACTGCAGTCAGGAAAAAGCGCCGGTTTATCTGGAGCAATTGATGGTGGTGCTACAACCTTTTTTGGTAAATCTGGCAAGAAAATGGAAGATAAGATCAGTAAAGCAACTACAGTAGCAGCAGTATTATTTATGATTAATTCTCTAATTCTGGCTATATTTTAAACTTCATAATTAAGTAATAACTAGTTAATGATATAATTAAAATTTAGTAATAGTAAAATCATCTAATATTAAAAGGGAAATTTTAAAGTTTTAAATGCAATACCAGATAAGATGCTATTAAAAATTAGCATATAAAAAATTAATAAGGAGGTTGGTGCATGAATTTTTATACACCTTTAGCAGGGATAATTGCCTTAATTTTTGCTTTTATTCTTGCTGGAAAAGTTAAAAAAGAGAGTATGGGAACAGATAGAATGGCCGAATTGTCAGATGCAATCAATGAGGGGGCTATGGCTTTTCTGGGCCGTGAATACAAAATGCTTGCAGTATTTGTTGCTGTAGTAGCTGTTATCATGGCGGTAGTACCTAATCTTGGTTGGCAGTATGCAGTTTCATTTATTTTAGGAGCATTTTTCTCTGCTCTGGCTGGATTTATTGGAATGCAGATTGCAACTCAATCAAATGCCAGAACAACAAACGCTGCCCGTTCAGGTTTAAATGCAGCTTTAAAAGTTGCTTTCTCTGGTGGTACTGTAATGGGAATGTCTGTTGTAGGTTTAGGAACCTTAGGTCTTGGAATTTTATATATGTTCTTTTCTCATAATGTAGAATTTATTAGAGGTTTTGCTTTTGGTGCCAGTTCTATTGCCCTGTTTGCCCGTGTTGGTGGAGGTATTTATACCAAAGCTGCTGATGTTGGTGCTGACTTAGTTGGTAAGGTAGAAGCTGGAATACCAGAAGATGATCCCCGTAACCCTGCTGTTATTGCCGATAATGTGGGTGATAATGTTGGTGATGTTGCAGGTATGGGAGCAGATTTATTCGAATCATATGTTGGTTCAATTGTAGCTGCAATGACTTTAGGTGTGGCTTTAAGTGTGGACCATGTTTTACTGCCGATGTTAATTGCTGCCTTAGGTATTATTGCAGCTATTATTGGTACTCGTTTTGTTAGAGCTAAAGAGGGTGGAAATCCTGCCAAAGCTTTAGAAAGAGGTACTTTAAGTGCTGCTGGAATTACAATTGTTGGTGCTTATTTTCTGGTAACCACATTGACTGGTGAAATTGGAATTTTTATCGCAATCATTGCTGGTTTAATCGCAGGAACTTTAATTGGTAGAATTACTGAATATTATACTTCTGAACACTATGGGCCGGTAAAACATATTGCCCGTCAGTCACAGACTGGTACAGCAACTAACATAATCAGTGGTTTATCTGTAGGTATGAGAAGTACAGCTCTTCCAATTTTAGTTATTGCAGTTGCTATTTATTTAGCATATAATTTTGCTGGACTTTATGGTATTGCAATGGCTGCTGTTGGTATGCTTTCTACAACAGGTATTACACTTTCAGTTGATGCTTACGGTCCTATCGCTGATAATGCCGGTGGTATTGCAGAAATGGCAGAGCTTGATTCTTCAGTAAGAGATATTACAGATAAATTAGACTCAGTTGGTAATACAACAGCTGCGATGGGTAAAGGTTTTGCAATTGGTTCAGCTGCTTTAACAGCTCTATCATTATTTGCAGCTTTCTCACAGGCAGTTGGTTTAGATTCAATTTCTTTAACCAATCCTCAGGTTATTATTGGACTCTTCCTGGGAGCTATGCTTCCTTTCTTATTCTCAGCGATTACAATGGAAGCTGTAGGTAAGGCTGCAGGAGAGATGATTGAAGAGGTAAGAAGACAGTTTAAAGAAATGCCGGGTATTATGGAAGGAACTCAAAAACCTGACCACAGAAAATGTGTTGATATTTCTACAACAGCTGCTCTAAAAGAAATGATTTTACCGGGTCTTTTAGCTGTAGTTGTGCCAGTAGTTGTTGGACTCTGGGATGTACAGGCACTTGGTGGTCTTTTAGCTGGAGCCCTTTCTTCCGGTGTACTCTTAGCTATCATGATGGCTAACTCCGGTGGAGCCTGGGATAATGCTAAAAAATATATCGAATCAGGAGCCTTTGGCGGTAAGGGTACAGAGACCCATGCTGCTTCAGTTGTTGGTGATACAGTAGGTGATCCATTTAAGGATACATCAGGTCCATCCTTAAATATCTTAATCAAATTGATGACCATTGTTTCACTTGTATTTGCTCCTTTATTCATGTAAAATTAATATAGTAGTAAAGGATTAATCACCCTCCTTGTAGTTAATGCTGCTGGGAGGGTTTTTTGATAGAAAGGTAGTGATTTAATGCCGGAAGTAGAAGATGGAATGTGTTTTGCCTGTGGAGAGAAAAATCCAATTTCTCTGCGGCTTAAATTTGAAGAAATTGATGAAAATAAAGTCAGGGCAGAGTTTATTCCCGGTGAAAACCATCAGGGATATAATGGAATAATTCATGGAGGGCTAACAGCTACTCTACTGGATGAGGCAATGGCACATGTAATTGGTTTTAAAGGAATAAAAGCTTTTACTGCTGAGCTGAATATTAGATACAGAACGGCTATAGAGATCGGAGAGACTTTAGAAATAATTGGAGAATATAAAAGGTCTAAGAAGTCTTCGATTGCCAGTGTTCACTATGCTCAGGCAGAAATTTTTGATCAAAAAGGAAATTTAAAAGCAAAAGCAGAAGCTAAATTTATTGAAGCTTAGAGAAACTTTAAGATTTTAAGAGGAGGAGATTTCAATGCAGAGAGAAGAAGCACTTAATTTAATGGAAGAAAATATTAAACAGAAGAATCTGCGCAAACACTGTCTGGCTGTGGAAGCGGTCATGGCTGAGCTAGCTGATTATTTCGATAAAGATCAGCATAAATGGCGGCTGGCAGGTCTTTTACATGATATTGATTATGAGGAAACCGCAGATCAGCCTGAAAAGCACAGCCAGCTTGGTGCGGATATGCTGGCAGAGATGGGAATGGAAGAAAAAATTGTTGAGGCTGTAAGAGCCCACAACGGAATGCATGAGTTACCTCGAAAAACATTAATGGCTAAGGCTTTATATGCAGCTGATCCCTTAACCGGATTGATTGTGGCTTCAGCACTGATTCACCCGGAAAAGAACTTAGAAGCTATTGATACAGAATTTGTTTTAAATAGATATTCAGACAGTTCTTTTGCCAAGGGAGCAGATCGAGATGTAATAGCTTCCTGTAAGGAGATGGATTTAGAATTAAAGGAATTTGTTAATCTATCTTTAAAAGCGATGCAGGATATTTCAGATGATTTAGGACTTTGATTTTGAATAAGATTAAGCTCAGAATCACCAAAAGATTGGGGATGATTATTAATGAGTGCCAGAAGTGAACTATTAAAAAGCTTACGAGAAGATGTACACCGTCCATTAACTAAAGAAGAGATTTTTGAAAAATTTGAAATAGCAAAAGATCAGCAGCAGATATTTTCAGACCTCCTTGATGATTTAATTAAGTCGGGTCAGATTTTCAAAAACTCTCAGGGATTATATGGGGTACCAGAAAAATTTAATTTAATCGGTGGTCGAATTGAAAAAATTGCTTCCGGAAATGCGTTTTTGATACCTGACGATCCGGAAAAAGAGGATATCTATATATCTTCAGCTAATATGAATGGAGCCATGCATAATGATAAGGTTTTTGTGCGTCCTGTCCATTCTGAGCGGGGTAAGAGTCAGGCAGGAGAAGTTGCCGAAATTATAGAGCGGGTAAATAATAAAATAGTAGGTAATCTGGAAAAATATAAAAACTATGGATTTTTGATACCTGATAATAATCGAATCTGTAATGATGTCTTTATTCCACCTGAAGCTTTAAACGGTGCTCAAAATGGCCAGAAAGTTGTGGCTAAGATAACCCGCTGGCCGGAAAAGAACAGGAATCCAGAAGGAGAAATCATTGAGATTCTTGGTGATAAGGATGATGCTGGTGTTGATATTGAGGCAATAATCCGTCAGCTTGATCTGCCGGGAGAATTTCCCGATCAGGTTTTAAATCAGATCGAAAATATTCCGGATCAGGTAAGCGAAAAAACTATTCAAAAAGATGATGAGCGCCAGGATTTACGTGATTTAAAGCTGGTAACAATTGATGGGGCAGATGCTAAAGATTTAGATGATGCAGTTTCGATTGAAAAATTGAGTAATGATGTTTATCGGCTGGGGGTTCATATTGCTGATGTAAGTCATTATGTGACAGAAGACAGTCCACTGGATAACGAAGCTTATTCTCGTGCCACCAGTATTTATCTGGTTGATCGGGTAATTCCAATGCTGCCTAAAAAACTTTCTAACGGAATCTGTAGTTTAAATCCCCAGGTCGACCGCCTAACTATGTCTGTTTTTATAGAATACAGACTGCATGGAAAACATGGGGTAGAGATAATTGACCATCAGATTACTAAATCAGTTATTAATTCAAATCACCGTTTAACCTATGATCAGGTTCAAAATATCTTAGAAAATGAAAACAGCAGTGAGCGCAAAGAATACAGTGATTTTGTTGAAGAACTGGAAATGATGAATGATTTAAGAGATCGGCTGCGTCAAAATCGTTTTGATGAGGGCAGTATGGACTTTAACTTTACTGAGGTTAAAGTTGAACTGGACGAAGAAGGGCATCCGGTTAATCTCAAAAAGAGGCACCACCGGGAAGCAGAACAGTTAATCGAAGAATTTATGATTGCCGCTAACAGAATTGTGGCTGCAGAAATGTCCTGGCGAGAGATGCCCTTTATTTATCGAGTCCATGAGGAACCGGATCTTGATCGGATGCAGCAGTTTAATGAATTTATTCATAACTTTGGTTATCGTCTAAAGGGAGTTAAAAATGGGGTTCATCCCCGGGCTCTGCAGGAAATTTTAGAGGATGTTAGAGGAAGCAAAGAGGAAAAAATTATTGAAACAGTAATGCTTCGCTCACTAAAAAAAGCTGTTTATTCGGAGAAAAATATCGGTCACTTTGGTTTAGGAATTACCCATTACAGTCATTTTACTTCACCAATTAGACGTTATCCTGATCTGACTGCTCACAGAGTAATTAAGGAAACTATTACAGAGGGTTATTTAAGTGACGAAAGACAGGATGAGCTGGATAATCAGCTACCTAAAGTAGCAGATCACTGCTCACTCCAGGAAAGAAGAGCAATGGATGCCGAAAGAGATTCAGTTGACTTAAAGAAAATTGAATTTATGGAAGATAAGATTGGAGAAGAATTTGAGGGTATTATTAGTGGAATAACCGGTTTTGGTATTTTTGTTGAATTAGAAAATACGGTAGAGGGTCTGGTTCATATTAAAAATCTGCGTGATGATTATTACCACTATGATGAACAGAAATATCATTTGATAGGAGAAAGAACTAAAAAGATCTATCGAATTGGTGATGAAGTAAAGGTAAAAGTTACAAAGGTTAATCGAGATGACAGGCAGTTAGACTTTGAACTGCTTGAAAAATTAAATTAAATAGAAATATAGGATTAAGGATGTGATAGTCATGGCTAAAAATAAGGATCAGGATATAGAGATTATTTCAAGGAATAAAAAGGCCAGACATGATTTTTATATAGAAGAAACTTACGAGGCTGGGATTAAGCTTAAAGGGACAGAGATTAAATCAATCCGAAATCACCGGGTGAATTTAAAAGATAGTTTTGCCCTGGTTGAGGAGGGCGAGGTTTATCTGCATAATATGCACATCAGTCCCTATAAAGAGGGTAACCGCTATAACCATGAGCCAGAAAGAAAAAGAAAACTTCTGCTTCATAAAAATGAAATCAGAAAACTGATTGGTTATACAACTCAAAAAGGTTATACTCTGGTGCCGCTGACACTTTATTTAAAGAAAAACCTCTGCAAGGTGGAACTTGCGGTGGCTAAAGGTAAGCAGCAGCATGACAAGCGAAGAGATATTGCCGAACGGACTGCTCAGCGGGAGATGGAAAAAGCCTTCCGCCGCCAGCAAAAAGGCGATTATTAACTTAAAATCCAGCTTGATTTAAAGGTCTAATTAATTCAAAAATATAATTTGACATTTCCTGACCTTTGAGTTATAATAATTATGCTGAAAAAGAAATAGTTATTCAGGGGGTGTTCTGGCTTCGCCTGGATGGTGAACCTTTTGGAAGCGGGCCGAGGAGTTCCTTTCACTCGTAAAACACTGGGAACTATAAAATTATCTGCAAACGATAATAATTACGCTTTAGCTGCCGCGTAGGCAGTTAACGCCTGAGCGGGTCCTGTCTGTGGAGTCGCCTCAGGTGTCATAAAAAGCAGACTAACCTTCTTCTGATGTCTGTAAGAAGAAGGGACATTTAACAGGCTGGCAGTAAGCAATCCAGTTCAGCGGAGTGCTTGCTGTGAGATTAAAAGCTGAACTACGCTCGTAGAAACTACTGGGTGAGCCATTTAGTACGTGGGTTCGACTCCCACCACCTCCACCAAATAAGTTTAATATTTTTTAATTTGAGAACCTGATTAGATCGGGTTCTTTTTTTAATGTCTATTAAATTATAGCCTCCTGTATTTAAGTTTGCCTGCAGGACATTTTGTTCTCAGGCAGGAAATCAATTGTTAATGGTTAATATATATATTAGATGGAGAGAAATGAGGTGTCCTTATGTCCAGGACAGAAATAAGAAATTATATATTAGAAAACAGACGACACTTAATAGATAAAATAATGGCTGAACAGATGGAGCTAAATCCAGAATTAAAAGCAAAATATAATTCAGCTATGCTGAAAAAAGCCCGAAGCGATACTTCTCATAATTTAAACTATCTGGCTCAGGCGGTATTTATAAACGAAAAAAGTATTTTTTCAAATTATTATAACTGGCTTTATACAGTCTTAAAGGAGAGAGGAATTGGGGTAGAGCTTTTAAAAAGTCATCTCCAGGCCATAAAAAATGTTTTGAAGCAGGAATTAAGTCAGGAGGATTTTAATTATCTTAGTGGCTTTTTAAATGAGGCAGAACAGAGCCTCAGCAGTCCCGAAAATCACTATCAGTCTTTTATTAGCGATGAAAATCACCTTAAAAAAGAGGCAGAAAAATATCTGGCTCTGGTAATCGAAATGGAGAGAGAAAAAGCTGTAAAACATATTCTTGATTTGGTAGACAGAGGAATTTCAATTGAAAATATTTATCTTGATATTTTTCAAATTACACAGTATGAAATCGGAAGGCTCTGGCAGCTGAATCAATTAAGCGTTGCTCAGGAGCACTATGCAACTTCAGTTACTCAGCTTGCGATGTCTCAATTATATCCAAAAATATTTAACTCTTTTAAAAAGGGTAAAAAAGCTTTAACCACCTGTATTGGAGATGAACTGCATGAACTGGGGATCAGAATGGTAGCTGATTTACTTGAATTAAGTGGCTGGGATACTATTCATCTGGGAGCAAATACTCCTGTTGGAGAGATTTTAAAATTATTAGAAGAGAAAAAAATAAATGTTTTAGCGTTATCTGCAACAATACCTAACCAGCTGGAGGAGACCCAGAGTTTAATCAAAGCAGTTCGCAATAATGACAAATTAAGTCCGGTTAAAATTATGGTTGGGGGCAGACTTTTTATGCAGAATAATGGCCTCTGGCAAAAAATTGGAGCAGATACTTTTGCCAGCAATGCTAAAGAAGCAGTAAAGGCGGCTGATGCTATTTTATGATTAAAACAAAGCAGCAGAACAGTGGCTTTATCCTGAAATTGGATGAGGACAGCGAGATTAAGGAAGTTATTTTTAATTCCAGAAAGGATCAAATCAGATTTGATTCGCAGAATTTCAGTCAATTTATTGATCCAGGCAGCCTCAAAAAGTATTTTTCAATTTTAAAAGAAGCCCGAGAAAAAGAGGTGGTTTTTGGTAGAGAAATTAATCTTCAGCTGGGAGAAAAAACAGAGTCATATATTTTTATTGTACTGAATAATTTAGCTGATGAGAGTATATTAATAGCTGCCAATCAATCTGAGGGTATAATTAAATACTATGAAGAATTAATGAAAATAAATAATAATTATGTAAATAATTTAAGACGCACTATTAAAGATAAAATTGAGCAGGAAAAACCTGTAGATGATGAAATTTACAATGAAATGAGCAGATTAAATAATGAGCTTGTCAATCTGCAGCGCCAGTTAAATAAACAGAATTTATTGTTGAAGGCAGAAAAAGAAAAATATCGGATCACCCTCTCCAGTATTGCTGAAGGGGTTATAACTGCTGACCAGGATGATCTAATTGTTTATTTAAATTCTAAAGCAGAAGAGATGCTCGGCTGGACTCTGTCAGAGGCCAGGGGTAAAGAATGCACAGATATTTTTAAAATATATATTGAGGAAAATAATGAACATGATTTAGAAATAATTTCAGATGAGCTTTCAAAGGCAGAAGAAGTAGAAATTTCGCTTTCCGAGCTGCTTTTAGAAAAAGGAGAAATTAACAACCAGGAGGCTCTATTAACTCCAAAAAATAATAAGATTTTTCCCATTGAATTTTCAGCTGCCTCGGTCGAGGAAAATCAGGGGAAGGTAATAATTTTTAGGGATATCAGCGAAAGAAAAGATATGGAAGCAAGACTTAGAAAATATGCCGCTACTGATCTTTTAACTGAAGTTTTAAATCGTCGTGCTGGATTAGATTATCTGCAGGAAGAAATGGAAAAAGCAGCGGCAAGTGAAGACAGCCTGTCGATCATTTTTATTGATGTCAATGATCTTAAACTGGTTAATGATAATTTTGGTCATCAGGAGGGAGATGAGCTGCTGCAAAAAGTCAGTGATATTTTACAGCATTCTCTGCGGCGAAATGATAAGGTGGTCAGACTGGGAGGAGACGAATTTTTACTTGTTTTACCTCAGAGTGACCGGGAAGCGGCCGAGAAAATCTGGCTGAGAATTAGAAAGAAATTTAAGCAGGCCACAGCAGCCAACTCTAAAGATTACAAAATAGCAGCCAGCCATGGTGCAGCCGAATACAGCCCTGATTATCAAAAAGATCTGGATCAGCTGATCAATGAGGCTGATCATGCTATGTATAAGGAAAAGAAAAAGATGAAATCTGCCGAAAATATAAGATAAAAAGATAAGTTTATAGTAGGAGGAGGAAGATAAATGCAGGAGATTGGCCTGGGGACAATGCTTTTAAATAATAGTATTGAAAATTATCTTTTAGCATTATTATTTCTAACTGCAGTATATTTAATTATAAAGATTTTTGATAAATTACTGCTGGGAAAAATGGATTTATTTGTCGAAAAATTTTCTCACTCTTTTTCAGTTTTACTAAAGAAAATAATCAAAAAACGAATTTATCCTCTGCTTTATTTACTGGCTCTTTTTTTAGCTTTTAATGAATTAAAAACCAGCAGTCAGATTGATAAATTTATTAATCTAATTTTGATGATTTTGACAGTAATTTTTGTTGTTTTAGCTACACTGGATATTATGACTTACAGCCTCAAAAAATACTGGTCAAAAAAACAGAGGAGTGAAGAACAGCAGAAGGTTTTAAGCATTACTCTATTTATGATTAAGTCTGTGGTCTGGGTTATTGCTTTTTTGTTCATTTTAGATAATTTAAATATTCAGATTACAGGTCTAATAACTGGACTTGGAATTGGTGGTATTGCGATTGCCTTTGCTGCTCAAAATATTTTAACAGATTTATTCAATTATTTTACAATATTTTTTGACAAGCCATTTGATATAGGAGATTTTATTATAACCGGTGATTATCGGGGTACAATTGAACATATAGGAGTTAAAACCACCAGGATCAGAAGTTTAAGTGGTGAACAGCTGATAATTTCCAATACGGATCTTGTTAATTCCAGAATCAATAATTACAAACGAATGAAGCAGAGAAGAATTAATTTTAGTTTTGGACTGACTTATGATACTCCGGTAGAAAAGTTGAGCCAGATCCCGGGGATAGTGGAAGAAACTATAAAATCTATTAATAAAACTGAATTTGATCGGGCCCATTTTGCTGAATTTGCGGCTTCAAGTCTGCTTTTTCAGGTGGTATATTATGTAAAAAGTAGTGATTATAAAGTATATATGGATATTCAGCAGCAGATAAATCTGCAGCTTAAAGAAAAAATGAAAGAACTGGGAGTGAATTTTGCATTTCCAACTCAAACTATTCATTTTGCTGATAAAGAAAATTTTCATTCCAGTCTGGAAAAGATTCAAAAAATAGAGGCTGAAAATAAAGCAGATGAGCTAAATGATGAACAGATAAATTAGTAGCGAGGTGAAAAAGATGTTAGTTGCCAGCTGTGAAATCAAATTATACTTGCCTGGAGCTTCAACTTTAAAAGATAAACGGCGTATTATAAAAAGTCTGCTGCAGAAGAGCAGAAATAAATTTAACTTCTCTGCAGCAGAGGTTGATGCTCAGGATTATATCCAGACTGCAGTCTTAGGGGTTGCAGTTGTGGGAAGTGATTATAAATATCTCCAGAGTGTAATGGATAAGTATCTTGATTTTGTTGAGTCTTTCCCCGAATTCCTACTTACAGATTTCGAAGTGACAATCGGCTGATAATTCATCTTTATTAATTAAAGATGCAGCTTCCTGGTCCAGCAGGATTGTAATCTGGGGATGAGTCTGAAGTAAAGAAGCAGGCACCTGAGTTGAGATTTTGCCGCTAACAGTTCTTTTTATAGCTTCAGCTTTTTCCTTCCCACTGGCCAGCAAAATAATTCTATCGGCCTTTAAAATTGTGGCCATCCCCATCGAAATTGCTTTTTTGGGTACTTCATCTTTACTGTCAAAATATCTGCTGTTAGCTTCGATAGTTTCTTCGGTTAAATCTACTACTTCTGTTGCTACATTTAAATTTTCGGCTGGCTCGTTAAAGCCTATATGACCATTAGAACCAATTCCAAGAATCTGCAGATCAATTCCACGGGCATTTTTTATAGACTCTTCGTAGTCCCGACACTCCTTTTCAAAATCTTCAGCGCCACCATTAGGAATATGAATATTTTCTCTTTTGATATTAATATCATTAAAAAAATTATCATTCATATAATAGTGGTAGCTGTTTGGATGGTCTGCCTCAAGTCCGCAATATTCATCCAGGTTAAAACTCTGAATTTCACTAAAATCTACTTCATCTTCTCTATACATTTCAATCAATTTATCATACATTGCCAGCGGTGTACCTCCGGTTGCAAGTCCCAGATTACTGTCAGGTTTTAAAGTGATCTGACTGGCGACCATTAAAGCAGCCTTTTTACTCATCGCATGATAGTCTTTTTCTACAATAATTCTCATTTTTACACATCCTTTTTAAAATTAGTCTAAGTCAAAGGTAAATTTAAATTTATAATTGTCATTACGGTAATAAGCAGAAGTATATTCAATGATCTCTGAGTTCTCATCTTTACTAATCTGTTCAAAATAGAGGCCGAGCATACCTTCTTTTACCTGCATTTTGTCTGCAATACAGGCATCAAAAATAACTGCCTCAACTTCAGCTTCTGCATTGCTCAGCTGAATATCATATTTGTCTTTTAATATTTTAAAGAGTGAGCTGTTTTCCAGTTCCTCTTTTTTTAAATCTTTAAAATTATTGAAGGCTAAATAGGTGTTTTCCAGCAGAAATGGTTTGTTTTCTATCAGTCTTAATCGCTCAAGTTTTAAAAGTTTTGTCTCCGCCCTTAAATTCATTTTTTCTGCAGCCTTACTGTCACTAACATCAGTATAACTTAAAATCTTTGTAGTATAATTGAGCCCTTTTTTCTCCATTTCTTTACTGAAGCTTAAGAGGGGAGAAATACTGTAGCTCTGCTGATAGTCAGTAACAAAAGTGCCGCTGCCCTGTTTTCTAATTAAATAGCCGTTATCCACCAGAATATCAACTGCCTTTTTGACAGTCATTCGACTGATATTGTGGTATTCGGCCAGCTCTCTTTCTGAAGGTAATCTTTCCCCAACCTCAAATTCTTCAGCTTTAACAGCATTTAAAATGCTTTCTTTGAGCTGATAATAGAGGGGAAGAGGACTATTTTTATTAATTTCCTGCATTTTCTACCTCCTTTAAGGAATATACAACATGTGGTCTATACCAATTATAATATAAAAAATTATTATCTGCAACTAAATGAGATAATAATTTTCAAAAACAGCTTAGAATTTAAAAATGATTCCGATTAAGGCAGCAGTACTTATGTAAATAATAGGATGTTTTTTAAACTTGCGGATGGCGGCAAAAATGATCAGCAGTAAAAATAATGATTTATAATCAAAAAGCTCGAGCAGGCTGCCGTTAAGCTGCAGATTCTGAAGCTGAAAAATCCCACCTCGGGCCAGTTCGAAGGCTGCTGAGGCAATTAATCCAGCAACTGCCGGCCTAATACCGCTAAAAGCTGATTCAACAAGTGGATGCTGATTAAACTTCCTAAAATAATGGGCTATGATGGTGATAATAATAATTGAGGGTGCTGCCAGTCCAGCTGTTGCAATAATTCCCCCGGGAATACCGGCAGTATTAAAACCGATAAATGTAGCAGTGTTAATCCCGATAGCTCCTGGAGTTGATTCGGAAATTGCAATCATATTCAGCAGCTCTTCGGCAGTCATCCAGCCGTATTTTACAATTAGATCCTGTAAAAAAGGGAGAGCTGCCAGGCCTCCACCTAAAGCAAAGAGTCCCACTTTAAAAAATTCTAAAAACAGTGTAAGATAGATCATTATTCATCACTTCCCTGATTATCATTCTGATAATTATAATAAGCATTCTGCAGATTGCCTCTAAAATACTGAATTAAAATTCCGGCTGCAGCTGATCCCAGAATAACAAAAACAGGTGAGATATTAAAAACAACCAGCAGCAGAAAAGCCAGTAAAAATATCAGCAGGCTGACTTTAGTTTTATCAGATTTCTGCCACATTTTAATTACTATATCAATAATCAGAGCCACTACAGCAATTTGTATGGCAGCAAAAGCATGCTGAAAAAGATCAATTTGCTGAAAACGCTTAAAAAATGTGGCAATAAGCGTTATAATAATAAGTGAGGGCATAATAAAACCGGTAGTTGCTGCCAGAGCACCTTTAACACCTCTGAGGCTGTATCCGGTCATAGTCGCAGTATTAACTGCAATGATTCCTGGAGTGCTCTGCCCGATTGCATAATAATTGTAGATATCTTTTTCTTTAATCCAGCCTAAATTATCAACGAGTTCTCTTTTGATAATCGGCAGCATAGCATAACCACCGCCAAAAGTAAAAGAACCAATTTTAAAAAATATCAAAAAGATCTTAAGTAGTTTATTCACTATTTATCCAACCTCCGCTTAATATTATAACACAACAGAAAAGCTTAGGCGAAAATTTATTCTAAACCAAACGATTTAAAGGCTGAATAAAAAGGATAATAAAAATTTTTAGAGAATAAATATATATAGCCTTTAATTTCTAATTTTAAGCTTTGAAACTGAAAGGAGGTTTTTCTTATGGCAGAATTAGTAGGAATTGTTGTAATTGTCTGGGCCGTTGTTTACTTTTTTGACAGAATGGCTCCATAATAAGGCTTCATAAGAAAAATTTGAAGGGAGGAATAAGTTAATTTCTCCCTTCTTTATCATTATAATAAAATTAGAAAATAAATTATACTTTATTAGGAGAGTAATGATGTCTAAGATCAAAGAAAATTTTAAGATTATATTTTTATTAATCAAAAAAGATTTAAAAGAATCTCTTAAAAATCGAACAGCACTGATGATTATTATGCTGCCGTTATTTGCCTCACTAATGTTTTCACTGGTCAGCTCACAGCAGTTAGTGCGTAATTTCGAACTTGCTGTAAGTGGTCAGGAAAGTCAGGGACTTATTTCATTTATTAATAATAATTTTCAAAACTTTAAGGTTGAAGAATATCCGGATCTAGAGGCTGGAAAAGCGGAGACAGCAGCAGGTAATATAGATGCTGCTATTAACTATAAACCGGAAGCAGAAAATATTGAAGATCGCTATCAGATTTATCTTGACAGTCGGGATACAGTTAATTTTTTTATTTTAAGAGAAAATATTTCTCAGTTATTATCAAGTTATCACAATTTGAGTAATGGTCCTCAGTTTGATTTTAATTCTGCTGCGGAAGTTGATGGAACTAGCGCTATTTTACCGGTCTGGTTAACCGTAACAATTACCATGATTGGATTAATGCTGATTTCTGCTTCCTTATCGGAAGAAAAAGATAACAAAACTTTAGCAGCCCTGCTGGTTACAAAAGTAAATATTTATCAGGTGGTCACTGCCAAAAGTTTATTTGCCCTGATTCTTGCTTTAATAACTTCAACTTTAATGGGGGCTTTAAATGGAGTGTTAACAGTTGGTTTTAAAAGACTGTTATTTGCATTTATAGTCATTTCAATTGCCACCTTTGTTTTTAGTGGGCTCGGTTTAATCATTAGTCTGTTTAGCAAATCACAGTCATCATCCAGATCAATTTCTACTGTAATCTATTTTCCGATTATATTTCCAGCTCTGGTGGCAGATGTTTCTCCTCTAACACAGAGACTGGCTCTCTTTTTTCCCACTCACTATCTTTACCAGGCTCTGGATAAAGTTCTGGTTTATCAGGGTGGAAGAATTCAGCTTTCATTAGAATTGTTATTTTTAAGTATTTTTGCTCTGGTATTTTATTTAATTATTTTTATTTATATTAGAAAGGCTGATTCTCTTGTTGAATAAAACTAGTATTTTTCTAGCCGTAATTGTAATAATTTTAGCAGCTCCTGTGCTTCAGGCTGAGGAATTTAAGAGTCCAGAAGCATTTACAGAATATATTTATGCCAATTATGCAGAAGAAAATTTTGAAGAGGTTTTTAATAATTTTGCAGCTGAATTAAAAAGAATAATAACAGTAGAAGATTACCTGGAATTTCAGCAGCAGAATTTTAAAAAATATAAGTTGGAATATCAGGAAATAGAGGTTTCTGCAGCTGAGGAGATTGATTTTGAAAAAATTAAAGATAAATTTGACTACGCACAGGATTTTGGTGATTATTATCAGCTTCAGGTAAGTTATTTATTAAAATTTGATCATTTTGGTCAGCGGGAAGAGCGCTCCGAGAAAAAAGTTTATATCAGAAAAATTAATGCTGACTATCAGCTTTTCTGGGATTATCAGAGTGCTTTTAATGATGACCAGGATCAGACAGGAGCTGGTCAGGATGAATAGTCCGATTATCGAAATTAATAATTTAGAAAAAACATTTTCAGATTTTAAAGCTCTGCATGGAATTAATCTTAAAATAAACCAGGGGGAGATTGTAGGACTTCTGGGACCAAATGGTGCCGGAAAAACAACTACCCTTAAAATTTTGATGGGTCTGCTTAAATCTGATCAGGGAAGTATTAAAATAATGGGAGAAACAATTGAAGGTCGGCTCCCAACCTGGTTGAAGGAAAAAATAGGTGTGGTCTTTGAAGAAAGCAACCTTTACCTGCGGCTTAATGCGCTTGATAATCTTAATTTGTTTGCCGGTATTAATAATGTAAGTACTGACCGGGTGAGTGAATTACTGGCTGAATATCAGCTGCAGGATGCTGCTAAAAAAGAAGTGCGAAATTTTTCTAAAGGAATGAAAAAAAGATTGATGATCTGCCGGGCGCTGCTGGCTGAGCCTGAAATTTTAATTTTAGATGAAGCTACAGGTGGGTTGGACCCAATTTCTGCAGAAATTATTCGGAAAAAGGTTCTAAGTTTAAAAAATGAGGGGAAAACTGTAATTTTAAGCACTCACTATCTGGAAGAGGCGGATCGACTCTGTGACCGTGTTGCCTTTATAAATCAGGGAGAGGTTCTGGCAGTTGACAGCCCTTCAGTATTTAAAAACAGCCTGCAGAAAAAATATCTGGAGCTTGAATTTTTAGCAGATTCAGCTTCTAAACCGGCTGAAATTAGAGACTTTTTGGAACCAATTCTGGATTCAACTGACAGCTACAGACTGGAAGAAGGAGTTTTAAAACTCCAGTTGAATATTGATCAGCAGCTTTTTAAAAAGGCTGAGGCTGCTGCCTTGAAATTTAAACTGCTGGATTTAAATAAAGTTGAAGCGGATTTACAGCAGGTCTTCAACAATTTTAATAACTAATTCCCGGGGGAGATATAATGCAGAAGCTTGCACCTGATTTTGATTTTTTATTTAATAATTTAAATAAAATTGCCTATATTTTTACTGATCCAGTTCATTTTGGACCGGTAAATCAAAGAATGGCTGACTTTTGTGACCGCAAAATTTCTGAACTGGAAGGTGAATCTGTGGCAGAGATTCTGAATCAAAAAAAGGTTGAATCTGTTAAAAAATTTAACCAGAATATATTTAAAGAGGGTCTGCGCCAAAGTGCTAAAATGGAAATTGAAATAAATAATCAGCTTTATACTATTGAAGTTGATACAATCCCCCATCATAATCAGGCGGGTAAGGTTGATTATCTGCTCTGTCTGGCTGAAGATATTACTGCTGAGCTGGAAAAGGAAAAAAGATTTTACAGAAATAAAAAAAGATACAGCAGTATTTTCAAAAAAGCACCGCTTGCTTTTGTAGTTTCAGATCGGGAAACAAATATTATTGACTGGAATGAGAAGGCAGAAGAAATTTTCGGCTGGAAAAAGGAAGAGGTTATCAATAAAAACTTCAATCTTATTGTTGCAGAAGACTCTTATTCAGAAATAACTGAAGTTATAGAGAATGTTTTTGAAGGCCAAAAAAGTTACAATGTAAATAAGAATATTGCTAAAGATGGCAGTGAGCTTTATTGTGAGTGGAATACTGCTTTAATTAAAGATAAAAATGATAAAATTCTAGAAATAATTTCTATAGCCCAGGATATCAGCGAAAAAATTGAAAGTGAAAAGCGGATCCAAAATCAGAAAGAGGAATTGAAATACAGTGAACTTAGGACTCAGTTTTTTGCAAATATTTCTCATGAACTAAAAACACCTCTAAACCTGATTTTTTCCAGCCTTCAGCTGCTGGAATATAAAATTAAAAACACTGAATTTGAGCAGAAAAATAATTTTGATAAATATCTGGGCTCAATTAGAAATAATGGCTTCAGACTGCTGCGGCTGGTAAATAACTTAATTGATATAACTAAAATTGATGTAAACACCTTTCAACTGCATCGAGCTAATTTTGATATTATTGAATTAATCAAATCAGTTGTAGAAAGCAGTCGCGATTATTTGGAGGCGAAAAGCAGAAATTTCCGATTTGAAACAAATCTAGATTCAGAAATAATTGCCTGTGATCCCTTTAATATTGAGCGGGTAATTTTAAATTTAATCTCAAATGCTGTAAAATTCACAGCAGAGGGAGATGAGATTTTATTAAGGATTGAAAAAGAAGATAGCTGGATTAAAATTTCTTTAAGGGATACAGGAATCGGGATCAAAAAAGAGAATCAGGATATTATTTTTGAACAGTTTCGGCAGGTGGATCAGAGTTTTAATAAAAAGCGCGAGGGAAGTGGAATTGGGCTCTCTCTTGTAAAATCTATTGTAGAAATGCACGGAGGTAAAATCACCTTAGACAGCATTTATGGAATGTACAGCCGCTTTAATGTTTATTTACCTGCAGAAACTATTGATGAAAAAACATTAACAGCAGAAAGTTACTCAGCTGATAGTTTATTAGATAAGGTAGAGTTAGAATTTAGCGATATTAATTATATTTAGAAGTAAGGAGGGGTTTCCTTGTCAGTTCCCAGAAAATTTGGCATTGCAATTTTAATAATTATTTTATTTATATTAACACTGAGCAGTAGAGCTGCAGCTCAAAATACAATCTACTTTAATGGTAATGATATTACTTCGGAAATAAAAACAGTAAAGCGTGAAGGTGAGCTGCTGATAAAAGCAAGGGACCTGGCGGAATTACTGGATGCAGATTTAACCTGGAGACCTGCTTTAAAATCACTGGAGATGGAATCGCAGGAGGTTACAATTAAAATTATGGCTCAGAGCCGTTATATTCAGATCGGGAATGATGCCTTAAGGACAGAAGCCGGTCTGCAGCTTGTTGATAATCAGGCTTATATTCCCCTGGCAAAATCGATAGAAGCTTTTGGTTATCTGCTTGAATATCAGCGAGACAAAGAAAAATTATATATTTTTCAGCCAGAAACCACCATTAGTAATGTATCCTGGCAGGAAGATGGAAACCAGCTTCAGATCAAAATGGATGAGATAACCCCGTATAGAATTCTACATAGTGAAGATGGAAGTGAAATTACTATCGAAATTGATAAAGCAGAAATTGACCAGGAATTTAGTGATAATATTTCAAACAATAATTATTATTTAAAGGTTGTTAATGTTCCTGATAAGGCTTTATTGAGGCTGGTTATTAAAAGTAGAACTCCTATTCCATTCCAGATAGATGGAGGAGTTTATGAGCATGAAGACTCTCTGGTACTCAGTTTCTTACCTCAGCTTAAAGATATCCGAATTAATGAAGATAATATTTTAAGTGTTGAGGCGACTGGAAAAATACCTGATGCTCGGACCAAATATATTTCTGAAAGCAAAAAAATGATTATAGATATTCCTTCAGTAGTTATAGGTAACTTTGATCTTGATATTGAAGAACATCCTTTGATCAAGGATATCAAAGTAAAACAGCATGATTTAGATCCTGTGATTTTAAGAATTGAAGCTACAATGGTAAATGGTGATATTTTTAAACCGATCAAAAGAGATAAAAATAATCTGCTGGCATTTAAACCGGGTCAGCGCTCGGAAATTACAGATCTTCAATATGCTGATGGAAGTTTTAGTTTCAAATCTTCTTCAGCCCTGAATCCGGAACTGTTTTTACTGGAAACTCCACCCAGGCTGGTAATGAATCTTTATCATGTTGACCGTGGTAGTGGAATTAGGGATAAAATAGAGGTCAATAATTCTTTAATAAAAAATCTGAGAACTGCAAGATTTGATGAGCAGACAGTTAGGATTGTTGCTGATCTGAAAGAGCTTACTGGGTATGAATGGGTGGAGGAACAGAAAGACGGACTCTATCAGTACACAATTAACTTGAAAAATAAATTTCAGGAAATTGAAACTAAGGATAATGAAGATTATCAGTATCTGAATATTTTAATGAATGGCAAAGCTGAGTATGAGGTTAAGAAATTTAATTATCCTCACCGAATTGTTGTTGATTTTAAAAATACTTTAAATAATTTAGATAAAATTGATTCGATTGCTAAAAGTTCGTTAATTAAAAATATTAGAAGTAGTAATTATCAGTTGGAAGGAGAGGAAGTCACCAGGCTTGTATTTGAATTGAATGATTATTTCAGCCATCAGGTTGAGACATATCAGGATCAGCACGGAATAAAAATTGCTCTGGCTAAGCACTATTTGAATCAAGAGATGGAAGAAAAACGAGAATTCGAAAGGCGGCTGATAGTAGTTGATGCAGGTCATGGAGGTTTTGACCCGGGAGCAATAGGAGCTACCGGTCTAAAAGAGAAAGTTCCTAACCTGGCAATTGCTAGAGAGATTGCCAGACAGCTGACAGATAAAAATCACGAAGTGCTTTTAACCAGAAATTCAGATCAGTTCCACTCCTTACAGCAGAGAGTTAAATTTGCCAATGCATGTAATGCTGATTTATTTATAAGTATTCACGCCAACTCATTTAATAACCCACAAACAGGTGGTGTAGAAACATATTATAATCAAAATGAGGATAATCAGAATAGATTTCTGGCAGAAAAAATACATGATAAACTCGGTCGGGGTCTCAGTATTTATGACCGTGGAATTAAAGAAAGCAACTTTTATGTTATCAAATATACTAAAATGCCTTCTGCTCTAGTTGAAGTAGCCTTTTTGAGTAATCCCAAGGAGGAGAAGATGCTTCAAACAAGAGATTTTCAAAAACAGGCAGCATCACTTATTACAGAAGGAATCCTTGATTATCTTGAAGAGAATGGGGGAAGATAATATGGCTGCCAATAAGACTATCTTAAGTCCTGCTCAAAAAAGAAAATTGCTGCTTGTTTTAAGGCTGTTACTACTGACAGCAGCAGTATTCTACCTTCTTTTTCTCTTTTATAATAATTTCTCTGCCGATAATAAGCTTGCAGTTTATTTTTCAACTAAAGATGCTAATTATCTGCGGCTGGAAGAGAGAGAGATTGACCAGGACAAAGATTTGTATCTGCAGATATTTGAAGAACTTAAAGCTGGACCGGAAAGCAGTGAACTGGGGGGAACAATTCCTGACGGTAGTCAGCTGCTTGAATATGAGATAGAAGGTGAACTGATTGTCTTAAATTTCAATCGGGCTTTAAAGGATAACCACTGGGGGGGTAGTGCTGGAGAATTACTTACTGTTTATTCAATTGTAAATTCTTATACTGCCCTGGATCAAATTCAGAAAGTCAGGATATTGATTGAAGGGGAAGAAGTTGAAAGTCTGGTTGGTCATCTTGACTTAAGCCAGCCCTTGATGTACAATCAAAAACTAACTGAGGGTAGTTAATTAAATAATTAGGAGTTGGTTTTGTTGGAAGACTCAAATAGAGCACTTGGGCTGCTGGATTCAGGTGTTGGAGGCCTGACAGTTGCTCGCGAGATATTTAAACTGCTGCCAGAAGAAGATATTATTTATTATGGTGATACTCTGCATCTTCCTTATGGACCGAAAGATTTAAATCTAGTCAGGGAATATGTAGAAAAAATAATTAACTATTTGATTACCGAAAAAAATGTCAAAGCGGTTGTTATTGCCTGCAATACAGCTACTTCTGCAGCTCTAGAATATGTACAAAACAAATTTGATATACCAATTTTTGGAATGATAAAAAGTGCTGCTGTTAAAGCAGTAAAAATCAGCAGCAGTCAAAAAATTGCAGTTATTGGCACAGAAGGGACAGTAAACAGTCGTGCCTATCAGGAGGCAATATTGAAGCTGAACAGTGGAGCTGGTCTCTACGCTGAGGCATGCCCGGAATTTGTTGATCTGGTAGAAGAAGGTAAATTTGACGGTCCTGAAGTCAAAAAAACTGCCAAAAAATATCTGCAGCCGCTCAAAGAAGTTAAAGTTGATTCTTTAATTTTGGGCTGTACCCATTTTCCTTATCTAAGTCCAGTTTTGGCAGAGATAATGGGAGCTGAGGTAACCTTAATTAACCCTGCCCATGAGATGGCAGTTGAGGTTAAGGAAACTCTAAATAAAATAGGCCTGTTAAAGAATAAAGCTGCAGCTGAGGCTGAGCATAAGTTTATTGTGAGTGATCAGAGCCGAATTTCTAGAAGGTTTTTGGAACATGGACGCAGATTTTTAGGCCTGGAAGCATTAAAATTTAAAGAAGAAAATATATTTAGTCAAGAATTCAAATGGGAGGAAATTATATAATGCGTAATGATGGAAGAAAAGTAAATCAATTAAGAGAAGTTGAAATTACCAGAAACTATACCAAGTATGCCGAAGGTTCTGTTTTAGTTGAAACCGGTGATACTATGGTCTTATGTAATGTATCTATTGAAGACAGTGTTCCCTACTTTTTAAGAGGTCAGAATAAAGGCTGGTTAACTGCAGAGTATTCTTTACTGCCCAGAGCCACCCAGGATAGAAATATTAGAGAAGCTGCCAAAAGGAAATTAAGCGGCAGAACTCAGGAGATTCAGCGTCTGATTGGCAGGAGCTTAAGAGCAATTATTGATCTTGATAAAATGGGAGAGCGCACAATCTGGGTAGACTGTGATGTCCTGCAGGCTGATGGTGGAACCAGAACTGCTTCAATTACCGGTGCCTATGTTGCCCTGGTAGATGCAGTTAATTTTATGCTTGCTGAAGGTAAGCTGGAGGAAAATCCTTTAAATGGTTATATGGCAGCCACAAGTGTGGGCATAGTTGATGGAACACCAATGCTGGACCTCTGCTATGAAGAGGATTTTAAGGCTCAGGTGGATATGAATATTGCAATGACAGAAGCAGGAGAAATTATTGAGATTCAGGGAACAGCCGAAGAACATCCTTTCAGCAGAGATGAGCTTGATCAGCTCTATGATCTGGCAGAAAAGGGGATTTTAGAACTAATAGAAGAACAGAAGCTGGCCCTGGTGGGTGAATAGTATGGAAAAAATTATTATTGGCAGCGGTAACCAGCATAAGATTGAAGAAATTAAGGCTTTCTTTGCTGATCTTAACTTTGATTTTGAAGGTCTTGACCCGGAACTTGATCTACCGGAGGTTGTAGAAGATGGAAAAACTTACAGAGAGAATGCCCTAAAAAAGGCAAGGCAGAGGGCAGAAGAACTTGATCAGATTGTACTTGCTGATGATTCAGGTCTTTCTGTAGACTATCTGGATGGAGCCCCCGGAATATATTCGGCTCGTTTTGGGGGAGAGGATTTAGATGACCAGCAGAAATACTTAAAAATACTAAAGCTTTTAAAAGGACAGCCAGAAACCAAAAGAAAGGCAGCCTTTATTTCAGTGATCGCTCTGGTAGATCCTTTTAGAAAGATAGAAATTACTGCAGAAGGTCGATGTGAAGGTATTATTGCTGAGGAGCCTGCCGGTGAAAATGGTTTTGGCTATGATCCTATCTTTTATCTACCTAAATATGGCCTGACTATGGCCCAGATCAGTCAGGATGAAAAGAATAAAATTAGCCATCGAGGACGGGCATTAAAGAAAATGAAAACCAAACTAAAAGAGAGCTACAACTAAAAAATAGAAGCTTTAACCACTTAATCTATTCTAAAGGTTGATAAATGCCGTTTTTCTCTTTGACCGAAAGCGGCATTTACTATATACTATTAATTGTCGTCGCGAAAAAAGTTATTAATTTTTGCGGCACAAAACACGTCGGAGCGTGGCGCAGTTTGGTAGCGCACCTGCTTTGGGAGCAGGGGGTCGAAGGTTCAAATCCTTTCGCTCCGACCATTTTAAAT
>NZ_QBLR01000092.1:0-12738 GCF_003070835.1 Halanaerobium sp.
CATTTATAAAATAATTATCTTCATTTGCGCTGCGATCTTTTCCTTTATCACTTAAAACTTTAAACCGCATTTTTCTCCTCCTATTTTATATTCTAGATTTAGAAACTAAATAATTTGATTTTAATTTTCTTTTCTCTTAAGCTGGCCACAGGCTGCATCAATCTGAGTTCCCATTTCTTTTCTAAGTGTAACCTGGATTCCATTATTAGCCAGAGTTTCATAAAAACTATCTATTACCTTCTGCACCGGTCTTTCAATCCCCAATTCTGGCACTGGATTCGCAGGAATTAAATTGACATGACAGTTCATTCCCCGCAGCAGTTCTGCCAGCTGGACTGAAAGCTCAGGACTGTCGTTTACACTATCCATTAGAACATACTCAAAAGTAACTCTTCTACCTGTTTTTTCGATATATTCCAGCACTGCAGTCAGCAGCTGATTCAAATTATATTTTTTATTAATTGGCATAATTTTATTACGCAGTCGATCATTTGGAGCGTGCAGAGAAACAGCCAGTCCAATCTGATCATTAACCTGAGCCAGTTTTCTGATTTCAGGAACCAGCCCCGCAGTTGAAATAGTCATCTTCCGCATACCAATATTTAACCCATCATCGGCATTTAAAATTTCTACTGACTGCATAAGATTATCAAAATTAGCAAGCGGTTCTCCCATTCCCATAAATACAATATTACTCAGTCTTGGATCAGCAAAATTAGACCCACTGATGTCCTTCTGTACTTTAATTACCTGATCCACAATCTCTCCAGCAGTTAAATTTCTCTTTAAACCATCAATTCCGGTTGCACAAAAAGAACAGCCGAGTCCACATCCAACCTGAGTCGAAATACAGGCACTGTGTCGTCCTGACTCCGGAAAGGGAAGGTAGACTCCTTCAATATTTTCACCGTCATCTAAGTTCCATAAATACTTAACTGTACCATCAACAGCAACACTTCTTTTTATTTCTTCAATATCTGTCAAATTATAATTTTCATCAAGAAATTTACGCATTTTTTTGGGAATGTTTTTCATTTCCTCGGTCCTTGAAACTCCATTTTTATAAAGCCAGTTAAATACCTGCTCACCTCGATATGAGGGAAAACCTGCCTTTTTTAATTCTGCTATTAATTCACTTCTACTTAATTCTTTTAAATCCTTCATCTTTAAATTAATCACTCTCCACTTTTTTAAATAATGCATAAAAGAAGCCTTCCGAATCTACTTCTCCTGGTAAAATTTCTAAATATTTATTTTCAGTTTCAATTTTAAGACTGCTGACTTGAGTTAATTTTTGACTAAGATCAAGCAGTTTTAATTCTTTATTATCCTGTAAAATTCTATCAACAATTTCCTGGTTTTCTTCTCGGCTTATAGTACAGGTAGAATATAATAGTTTACCACCGTTCTTTAATTTAGATAAATTATTGTTCAGAATTTCAGACTGAAGTTCAGCCATCTTCTTAATAACACTCTGGTCTTTTTCCCATTTTATTTCCGGTTTTGAAGCAATTAAACCAAGACCAGAACATGGCAAATCCGCCAGTATTCTATCATACTGCTGCTCATCTTTATATTGCGCCGCATCAGCTTTTTTCAATTTGACATTTTCAACTCCCAGCCGCTTTAAATTTTCTTCAACAAGTCTGAGGCGTTTGGCGCTGATATCTAAAGCTGTGATCTGTCCGGTGTTATTCATCAGCTCAGCCAGATGAGAAGTTTTTCCACCTGGAGCAGCAGCAAGATCAAGTACAGTCATTCCTTCTTTAACATCAAGCAATAAAGAAGCTAGACCGGCAGAGGTCCCCTGAATATAAGCTCCCCCTCTTTTAAATACCTCAGTATCTGCAGGATTATTTATCTTTTTTAACTTAAAAAAAGATTCCAGAAAGGTATTTTCATATTCTATCTCTTCTTCTGACAGCAGTTTTAAAAATTGATTCCTCTCCATTTTTAAAGAATTGTGCCTGTAAATTACCTCTGGTCTTCTATTCCCGGCTGTTAAAATCATTTCAGCTTTTTCCATTCCATACTGCTCAATGAATTTTTTAACCATCCAGATCGGATATGAATATTTAACCGATAAATATTTTTCAGGATTTTTCTTTTGATCTGGAAGCTTTAGTTTATCCTGTTTGCGGTTAATATTTCTTAATACCCCATTGGTAAAAGAAACAGCTCCTTTTTTAGAATTGGGCAAAATCATCTTTACTGCTTCAACACTCTCATAAATTGCAGCTCTGGCAGGTACCTTATCAAGAAAAAAGAGCTGATAAACACCTATTCTCAGCCCTGTCAAAACTTCTTTATCCATTTTATTTAGTGGAGTTTTAGAAAAACTATCTATTATATAATCTAAATATAATTTATTTCTAATTACACCATAAAAAATTTCTGTAAAAAGGCCTTTATCCCGCTGATCCTCTATTTTTTTCAGTTCAGAGTCCAGCAATAAATTTGAATAGCTGCCAGCTTCTACTCTAAGCAGAGCTTTTAATATTTTCAATCTTAAATTTGACAATTAATCATCACCCATTCCTGCTAAGAGTAAAATTCTGAGCATATTTGCCAGAGCAACTAAAGTAGTGGCCACATAAGTGAAGGCAGCAGCTTTAAGAACTTTTTTGGCACCCTTTATTTCAGTCTCAGTTAAAAGATCGGTGCTTTTTAAATTACTGATTGCCCTGTTACTGGCATTAAACTCGACCGGGAGTGTTACCAGGTGAAATAGAAAAGCTGCTGAAAATAAAACAAATCCAGTCATAATAAGAAAATCAGCCCGAATAAAAAACCCAAAAATTGCAAGCGGCAGACCAAAACTTGACCCAATATTAGCAGCTGGAACCAGTGAAGCTCGTAGAGAAAGTGGCCTGTAATTTTCCTTATCCTGAATTGCATGTCCCACCTCATGAGCAGCTACTCCTACCGCTGCGATAGAGTTATTGTTATAAACATCTGATGACAAATTAAGTGTTTTGTTTTTAGGATCATAATGATCGCTTAATTTACCGTCGGTTTTTCTAATTTCAACATTATCTAAATTATTCCGAGTCAAAATTTTTCTGGCAGCATCTGCACCTGTTAAATTCGATGTGATCTGTACTTCGTTATATTTATTAAAAGTGTTCTTTACTTTATACTGTGCATAAAATGCAATTAAAATAGCCGGTAAAAGCACAATCATTGTTGGATCAAAGAAAAACGGATACATAAAAATCTACCTCCCTTTCGAAAAAAATATATATTTTAATTACTCTTTAGTTTTAAATTTAGTTTTTTCTTCAAGCTGGTGCCCATTTAAGAAATCAGCAGCTTTTAATCTTTTAGCTCCCGGCAGCTGAAGTTTTTCTATAGCTAAAATTCCATCTCCAGTCTGAACCAGTATGCCTGCATCCTGATCTGCCTTAATAATAGTTCCAGGTTGATAATCACTATTATCCTGCTTGGTTAAACTGCTTTTCCAGATCTTTACTCGCTCATCATTGAGCTCTGTATAAGCTCCAGGCCAGGGATTAACTCCTCTAATCAGATTGTGAATGTCCTGCGCACTCTGATTCCAGTCAATCTCACCCAGTGATTTATCAATTTTATAGGCAAATGTTGCTTCAGAATCGTCCTGTGGAATTCTAGGAGCCTCACCTGTTTTAACATCTTTTAAAGTTTTAAGCAACAGTTCTGCACCCTTTTCAGCAAGCTCATCATGCAGCTCCCCCACAGTCTCATTTTCTGAAATTTCAACCTGCTGCTGATAAATTATATCTCCATCATCCCAGCCTTCATCCATATACATTGTGGTGTTTCCAGTAACTTTTTTGCCATCAATAATTGCTCTGTGAATTGGGCTGGAACCCCTATACTCTGGCAGCAGTGACGCATGAAGATTAATACATCCATATTTAGGTACTGCAAGCAGTTCAGGGGTTAATTTTTGTCCAAAAGCTACAACCACTATAAAATCAGGTTCTAACTGCTTTAACTTATTTAAAAAATCTTTCTGATTTACATTTTCACTCTGCATAATCTTTAAATTTAAATCTAAAGCCTGATCCTTAATATCTGAATAATGAACCCGCTGACCTCTTCCACTCTTTCTATCCGGCTGAGTTACAACAGCCTTAACTTCAATCTCCTTATCATTATTTAAGGCCACCAGAGAAGGAACTGCAAATTCCGGTGTTCCCATATAAACAATTTTCATCAAATCACTCCGCAATTTTTACTATTTTATCAACAAATAAAACTCCATCTAAATGATCAATTTCATGCTGAATTGCTCTAGCTTCAAAGCCTTCTGCCTCAAACTCTATTTCTTTACCTTCTTTATTTAAAGTTCTGACTTTAATTTTTTCTGCCCTTATCACATCACCTGTTTCACCAGGAATACTCAAACAGCCCTCTTCCATAATTGCTTTACCCTCTTCTTCGATAATTTCTGGGTTGATTAATGTAATTTTATTACCTTCGCGGATATCTACTACAGCAATTCTTTTTAAAATTCCTACCTGAGGAGCTGCAAGTCCAACTCCATCTTCCTCATACATTGTATCAAACATATTATCTATAAGAGTAAGCGTTTTTTTATTTACTCCATCTATTTCCTTAGCTTTGCTTCTTAATACGGGATCTCCAATTTCTCTTACCTTTAAAAGAGACATAATATCTACCTCCTAAATTATATTATAACATTTGATAGGGATCTACATCAATACGAATTTCTACAGAATCATTAGTATTTTTTTCCATGAAACGTTTTTCAATCAGTTGAATAATATATTCTCTATTTTTTACCGAGTTAAATTTCAAAATTAGCTGCCACCTGTATTTACTTCTAAGCCTGCTCAGTACAGCAGGTGCTTCCCCAAATTTTTCTAAATAGCGGTCACTGTAATTATCCAAAAAAGATGAAAGCCGCCTGCTCTGTTCAGCAGTTTTCTTTTCACTTTTGCCACTAATTATAATATTCAAAAGTCTGCAGTAGGGTGGATAATTTCGATTTTCCCTAATCTTGTTTTCTTTTTTATAAAAAGCATCATTTTCCTTTTCCAGAATAGCTTTAATGCTGTAGTGATCAGGCTCATAGCTCTGAATCAAAAATCTACTGTCCTTATTATTTGCAAGTAAATTTTTTAACTGTTTAATTAGAAAATAGTTATTTTCGGCAGCTCTAAAATCAGCACTATTTAAGGTAATATCAGAAGAAATTACCGCAGCAAGTTTAAGATCTTCATAAAACTGATTTTTTATTAAAATTGAAGTTCCAACTAAAATATCAATTTTTCCATCTTTAAAAAGATTTAACCGTCTTTTTACTTCTTTTCCCCCGAGATCACTGTCAACTCTTAAGATCTCCGCTTCCAGATAAATTCCTTTTAACTCTTCTATTATTTTTTCAGTTCCCACTCCAGCCGGAGAAATAAAACTACTGCTACATTCTGGACACTTCTCAGGCATCTCTTTTTTAAGACCACAGTGATGACAGATTAATTTTTGTTTTTCCTGGTGATAATTTAAAGAAATATCGCAGCTGTCACACTTGATTACATGTCCGCATTTTCGACAGATCACATAATTTGCTGAACCACGTCTATTTAAAAATAGAATAGTTTTATTACCTGCTGATAATTCAGCTTTAATTGCCTGCTTTAATTTTTGACTTAAATTATCAAGATTTCCTTTTTCTACTTCTTTTCTCATATCAATAATCTCTGTTTTAACTTGATCAGCCTCAGCCTTGAATTTTAACTGCCGAAGTTTTCCCTGCTTAACAAGATCTTTGCTCTCCAGTGAGGGAAGAGTTGATTCTAAAACTAAGATTGAGTCTTTATTTTTAAGACGTTTTGCAGCAATCTGACGAGAATGATAAAGTGGATGCTCCTGAGATTTATAGCTGTCATTATTTTCTTCCATAACAATAACTGCATCGACTTTTTTAAAAGGTGCAAATACAGCTGATCTTGCTCCAACAGCAATCTGAACTTCTCCTTTTTTAATCTGCTGCCACTGATCAAATCTTTCTCCCTGGGTCAGACTGCTGTGCAAAAAAGCAATTTTTCCAGAAAAATATTTTTTTAGTTGTTCTAAAAAAATATAGTCTTTTTCAATTTCAGGAATCAGCAGTATAATATTTTTACCGGCTAAAAACAGTTCTTCTAATAATTTGATTATAAATATATATCTGCGCTCATTATTTTTTGTTTCCAGAAGAAATGATGTCCTATCGCGATTATTTAAAATTTCAGTCAGCAGCTTTTCTTCTTCTTTTTTTAAAGAAATATCAAGTTCAGATTCAGCTTCTAATTTACTATCAATTTTAATTTCTCTTACTTTATCAGTAGTATATAACTTAATTAAACCTCTGTCTATTAAACGGTAAACAGTTTGCCGGGAAGTGTCAGCAATCTTTAAAACTTTTTTTAATTGATGATCTTTATCCCCGTTTTCCAGTAAATATTCTAAAATCAAAAACTGTTTTGGTGCTCTTTTTTTAAGCTGGTCAAGCTCGGCCTCATAGTCAGTGATTTCTGAATTTAATTTAAGCATTTCAATCTGCTTTTTTTGTGGTTTTTGTTCGGTTATTCCCGGCGGCAGAACACTCTTTATAACCTGAGCCAGATAAGCGTGATAATAGGCTGCTGTCCAATAGAAAAGGTCCAGCAGTTCCTGCCCAAAAAAGCTCTCCGGGTAAAGCAGAGATTCTACTTTTTTTAGTTTTGATTTATCCACATCTGATTCAGCCTTAGTTTTAACCACAAATCCGGTCAGTTTACGGCGGCCAAAAGGGACTCGAACAAGCTGCCCGATCTTAATTCTAGAACTTAATTCTTCAGGAAGCAGATAATCAAACTCCTTATTTAATTTTTTTAAAGGTAAATCAACTACAACCTTGATTATTTGATCCATTCTTATTCCCTCTCATTAAAAAATTAATTTGATTTTTTAACTGTTCTAAAAATAATCTGCTAACTAAAGAAAAAACCGAAGGCAAAAACCTTCGGCAGCTAAAAGAAAATCTCTCCTTTATAATTATTCCAAACCAGCTTCTTTTCTCAAGTTATTCACTCTATCCACTTTTTCCCATGGTAGTTTTAGATCATGGCGTCCAAAATGACCGTAAGCAGCTACCTGTTTATAAATTGGATTTCTTAAATTTAAATTTTTAATAATCTGAGCCGGTCTTAAATCAAATTCTTTTTTAACTATTTCTTCCAGTTCATTTTCTGGAATTACTGAAGTACCAAAAGTATCAACCATTACCGAAAGTGGTCTGGCTACACCAATTGCATAAGCAATTTGAACTTCACATCTTTCTGCCAGCTCTGCAGCTACTATGTTTTTAGCAATATATCTGGCAGCATAGGAAGCGGAGCGATCAACTTTTGTCGGGTCTTTACCAGAAAATGCTCCTCCACCATGGTGAGCTGTTCCACCATATGTATCAACGATAATTTTTCTTCCTGTTAGGCCTGTATCTCCATTTGGGCCTCCGATAACAAAACGGCCGGTTGGATTAACTAAAATCTCAGTCTCGTCTCTTAATAATTCTGGCTTAATTATTTCTTTTATAACATGTTTTGTTATATCTTCTTTAATCTGTTCCTGACTTACTTTTGGATGGTGCTGGGTAGAAACCAGTACTTTATCTACATAAACTGGTTTATCATCTTCATAGGCAACAGTAACCTGAGTTTTCCCATCTGGTCGCAGATATTTAAGTGGGCCATTTTTTCTGACTTCGGCCAGTCTGCGGGCCAGTTTATGTGAGAGCATTACCGGCAGCGGCATTAATTCTTCTGTTTCATTAGAAGCATAGCCAAACATTAAACCCTGATCTCCAGCTCCTAAATCAGAATTAGATTCACCTGCCTTTTCTTCCAGTGAATGATCTACTCCCATAGCAATGTCTCCTGACTGCTCATCAATAGCTGTTAAAACAGCACAGGTTTCACCATCAAAACCATATTTGGCTCTGGTATAACCTATTTCCTTAACAGTATCTCTGGCAATCTTTTTTAAATCAACATAGCAGGAAGTCGTAATTTCTCCAGCAATTAAGATTAAACCTGTGGTAACCATAGTCTCACAAGCTACCCTTGCATCTGGATCTTTTTCTATTATTGCATCCAGAACAGCATCAGAAATCTGATCGGCAACCTTATCCGGATGACCTTCAGTTACAGATTCTGAGCTAAATAAATACTTCCGTGTCATAATATCACCTTTCATCTATACTTATTGCGAACTAAAAGCAAATTTTACTAAGATAATCAATAAATTTAGTTTAGCACATAATATTTAGACTGTCAATTTAGCTGCTTTGATTTGATTTCTTCTCTTTTCTAATATAATAAAACAAATAAAGTCCGACAAAGATCAGTAATATACTGATTAATCTGGCAACCTGAAAATCAAAAATCAAAAGACTATCTGTTCGCTGGCCTTCTATAAAAAATCTAAAAATAGAATAAATTATTAAGTATAACGAAAATACTTCTCCATCTTTTTTGAAATCAGAACGAAGATAAAAAATCAAAAAAAGAAAAAGAAGAAAGTCAGCTGCTGATTCGTAAAAAAACGCGGCTTCCCGGTATGCCCCTTCAATATACATCTGTTTTTTGATAAAGTCTGGAAAAACATTATAGTAACTTTCGTCTACAATCTGCCCAAAAGCTTCTTGATTAATAAAGTTACCCCAGCGACCAACTGATTGTGCTAAAGCCATTAATGGCGCCAGATAATCAAGGGCCAATAGAAAGTTTTTCTTTCTTTTGTTAGAAAGCAGGTAAAGAATAAGAATTCCAATTAATATTCCACCATGAATTGCCAGCCCACCTTCATTAACGGCTATAATTTTTACTGGATACGCTAAATAATAATCCAGATTAAAAATTACATAGTATAGCCTTGCCCCTAGAATGCCTAGAGGAAAAGCTATAATTATGAAGTCTAGAAAAAATTCAAAATCAAATTCTTTTTCTCTTTTCAACAATAAGTTCAAAATAAAAAGCGAAATTATTAAAGCAGATACAATTAAAAAACCATACCATCTTATTTCTAACGAAAATATCCTAATCATTACCGGATCAATAATTTTTATCACCTATCTTAAACATTTTTCATTTTTGGATCCAGTGCATCTCTTAAACCATCACCAAGAAGATTAAATCCTAAAACACCAAAAATAATTGCCAGTCCCGGAAAAGTGGCTACCCAGGGTGCTTTCTGCAGAGAACTTCTGGCATCACTTAACATTGCTCCCCATTCTGGAGAAGGAGGCTGTGCACCCAAACCAAGAAAACTTAAGGCTGCAGCTTCTAAAATTGCAGTTGCAATACTTAAAGTTGTCTGGACAATTAAAGGCGCCATAGCATTTGGCAGAAGGTGTTTGAATATAATCCTGAGATCTCCGGCACCTAAGGCTCTGGCAGCACTAATATATTCACTCTCTTTAATTGAAAGAACTGAAGATCTAACAATTCTTGCAAAACGCGGCACATTAATAATCCCAATTGCAATCATTGCATTTTTTAACTGTGGTCCCAAAATAGCGACTATACCAATAGCCAATAAAATGCTTGGAAAAGCAAGCATAATATCCATAAATCTCATAATAACCATATCTAATTTACCGCCGTAATAACCGGCCAATAGTCCAAACCCTACCCCAAATAATAATGCTAATGCCACGGAAAATAATCCTACCTGAAGAGAAATCCTTGAGCCGTAAATTATTCTACTTAAAATATCTCTTCCCAGACCATCGGTTCCTAATAAGTGTTCAGAAGATGGTGCCTCATATCGGGATATAATATTTGTTTTTATAGGATCATATGGAGCTAATACTGGAGCTAGTACAGCAACCAAAATTAAAAATATAATAATAACTAATCCTGCAATTCCAATTTTACTCTGAAGTAATCTCCGCCAGGCCTCAAGCCAGGGGTTTGTATTCTTTTTCATTACTCTATTCTCATTACTATCTGCCATTTCGATAATCTCCTCTCCTACTCATACTGAATCCTTGGATCTACTAAAGCATATGATAAATCAACAATTAAATTTACTATTACAAATACACCGGCAAAAAACAAGATTCCTCCCTGTACAATTGGGAAATCGCGAGCATAAATTGCATCAACTAGATATTTACCCAGTCCAGGCCAGGAAAAAATTGTTTCAGTCATCACGGCTCCTCCAAGCAAAACTCCAAACTGAAGCCCAACAACTGTAATAATTGGTACCATAGCATTTTTTAAAGCGTGCTTAAAAATTACGATTTTTCTTTTAAGACCTTTAGCATAAGCAGTTCTAATAAAATCTTTTCTTAGTACTTCTAACATTGAAGATCTTGTCATTCTGGCGATTATTGCCATTGGTATAGTCCCTAAAGCAACTGCCGGTAGGACCAGGTGATGTAAAATGTCTTTTAATGCATTAAAATTAAGCTGAATTATGCTGTCAATGACATATAAATTTGTAATGGGAGTAAAGTCCAGGCCTACTCCAATCCTTGATGAAGGTGGAAACCAGCCTAACTCAACAGCAAAAAGCCAGATAAACATCAACCCCAGCCAGAAAATAGGCATTGAAACTCCCATTAAGGCAATCAGCATGCTTAAATTATCAAACCAGGAGTTCTGGTTTATTGAGGCAAAAATCCCTGCAGGAATTCCAACTACAACCGCAAATATCATTGCGAAAAATGATAATTCTAAAGTTGCTGGAAACCTCTGTGCTAGTTCAGCACTGACAGGATTATTACTCATTATGGACCTGCCTAAATCTCCCCGCAATAAATCTTTAACATACCGCCAAAATTGCACCGGCAGCGGGTCATTTAGACCCATCTGTTCTCTTAATCTTTGCAGCGCTTCATCAGTAGCTCTCTCTCCCAGCATAGTCTGGGCAGGATCACCAGGAATTAAATGAACAATTAAAAAAACTATAACTGCTACTCCAATTAAAATTGGAATTAAAGCAAGTAATCTTTTAATAATATAGTTAATCATTTCCTAATTACACCTTCCTATTCAAAGTTAATCTGCGGCTAAAAATAGCCGCAGATTAGTTTTATTATTAAATTATATTTATTCTCTATTCTTCTAACCACAATCTGTGCAGTTTTTCTGTTCCAGTTGGGTTAGGTATATAATTTTTAACTTCATCTTTTAAAGCAATTGGTGGTGTTGAGTGAACTAAAGGAACCCAGGGAGCATCTTTATGGATGATTTCCTGTGCTTCCATGTAAAGTTCAACTCTTTTATCATGATCCATTGTTTTTTGTGCTTCAACTAATATTTCATGCAGTTCTTCACTTTCATAGG
This sequence comes from Halanaerobium sp., assembly GCF_003070835.1. NCBI lineage: Bacteria > Bacillati > Bacillota > Clostridia > Halanaerobiales > Halanaerobiaceae > Halanaerobium > Halanaerobium sp. The sequence goes on from NZ_QBLR01000092.1 coordinate 11,322, forward strand.
CATTATTACTGTTAGTTTTGTCTAAAAGCACATATAAGAAGTTATCTGGATCACCATTATCACCAGTCCAGCCTAACATATAGGTTGGAGCTTCCTGATGTTCTGTTTTGTCAAGATAGGTACTCCAGTCATAAGTTACTAAATTAGCAGTGACACCAATCTCACTTAAATAACTTTGAATAGCCTGGCCAATAAATTTACCCTGTGGGATATATGGTCTTGGAACAGGCAGATACCAGAGATCAAATTCAAAACCGTCTGCATAGCCAGCTTCAGCTAATAATTCTTTAGCTTTTTCTGGATTATATTCATAGGGCTCAATATTATCATTGTAACCCCAGATAGAAGGTGGCATTGGATTCTTAGCTGGTTCTGCTAAACCTGCATAGAAAGCATCAATAATAGCCTGCTTGTCAATTGCATGGTTAAAGGCTCTTCTGACTCTAACATCATCAAAAGGCTCAAAATTTAAGTTCATAGCAAAATAGCCAACATTCATACTTGGTCTTAAAGAAAGTTTTAGTTTATCAGAATTTCTGATAGCCTCAACATCTTCAGGACTTACTCCATCCATCATATCAATTGTTCCTGCCTGTAATTCCATAAAACGAGCTGAGTTATCAGGAATTGAGCGGAAAACAATCTCGTCAATATAAGCTCTTTCTCGCCAGTAATTTTCATTTGCCTTTAAGATAACTCTATCTCCCTGACGCCACTCTTCTAAAGTATAAGCACCAGTTCCTACAGGATTCTTAAAGTAATCTTCTCCATATTTCTTAACAGCCTCTGGGCTGGCAATTCCAAAGGGAACCATAGCCAGATTGTTTAAGAAAGGAGCCTGTTTTTCAGAAAGAACGAATTCTACTGTATATTCGTCTACTACATTAACTTCCTGAATAATTCCAGGAAAACCCTGGAACATATAACCATAATAGGTGAACTCTCCACCAATGTGATAAGGATGATCTTCTAAACGCCAACGGTCAAAGTTCCACTTTACTGCTTCAGCATTAAAAGGATTTCCGTCATGAAATTCTACACCTTCACGTAAGTTGAAAGTCCAGGTTAAACCATCTTCAGATACTTCCCAGTCTGTTGCCAGAGCTGGCTCTACTTCTGTTGTGCCGGGTGTATAATCAACAAGGGTATCATAAATCTGCTGAGTTACTTTAAACGATTCTCCGTCAGTAACCTGAATTGGATCCAGGCCTACTGAGTCTCCTCCACGGCCAAAAACTAAGGTTCCACCCTGTTCCTGGGCCATTACTCCTGTCACAAACACCGACATTACTACTAAAATAATTAAAGTTGTTAAAGTTATTTTTCTCATACTATACTTCTTCCTCCTCATTTTTGTCTGTAATATATTATTTTAAGGACTTGCTAAACTTTTCTTATCACCTCCACCTTCAAATTG
>NZ_QBLR01000093.1:0-12635 GCF_003070835.1 Halanaerobium sp.
TCTTATTGAATGGTTGAAATTGAAAAAAAATGAAAAATTTACAGTAATAGAAAATGGAATTGATACTAAAAAATTTAATATTGCAAAACCATATTCTAAAGAAAAATTGGTATCTAAATGTAATGATGACAATATTTTTGTAACTATGGTAGGGCGTTTTTCTGAACAAAAAGATCAAAAAACTTTGATTAAAGCAATAAATAAAGTTAACAAAAATGTTCATTTGCTTTTGGTAGGTGAGGGTAAATTTCTAGATGAACATAAAGAATATGTTAATAATCTAGGCTTAAAAGATAGGGTTCACTTTCTAGGATTCAGAAATGATATAGAAAGAATTTTGAAAACATCTGATATTGTAGTTTTATCTTCTTTTTGGGAAGGATTTGGATTGGCTGCAGTTGAAGGAATGGCAGCAGGCAAACCCGTTATTGCGAGTGATGTTAGTGGTTTGCGGGAGGTTGTTGAAGGCGCTGGTTTAGTATTTGAGCAAGGGAATGAAAAAGAACTTGCTGATATAATAAATAAATTAATTAAAGATGATAACTATTATAATAAAATAGTAAAAAAATGTGTAAAAAGAGCAGATAATTATGATTTGGACAAAATGGTAGATTCACTGGTAACTACTTATAAAAGATTACTTCTAAAAAAGTAATAATACCTAGATTTTAATTGAAAGTTTATATATCGGGGATAAGAAAGGTAGAGATTGTTACATGTGTGGTATAAATGGTTTTTATCAATTTAAAAATAGATTTAATAAAAATAAAATAGAAAATATCATTTCAGAAATGAACAAAAAAATAATTCACAGAGGGCCTGATGCCTGATGAGGATGGGGCTTTTATAAATAATAATATAGGGCTTGGAATGAGGCGTTTATCTATAATTGATTTGGATACAGGCTCTCAACCAATTTTTAATGAAGATAAAACATTAGTAATTGTTTTTAATGGAGAAATATATAATTACAAATCTTTAAAAAAAGATTTATTAAATAAAGGGCATACTTTTTATACAGATAGTGATACAGAAGTAGTTTTACATTGTTATGAAGAATATAAAGAAAATAGTTTTAACAAATTGAATGGTATGTTTGTATTTTCTATATATAATTTAAAAAGTGATAGATTGATAATAGCTCGGGATAGAGCTGGTGAAAAACCATTATATTATCATAAAAACAATGATTTTTTTATTTTTGCTTCTGAATTAAAAAGTATTTTATCTACAAACCTTTTAAAGAAAGAAATTAATATACAAGCCTTAAATCAATATTTTAGATTGACTTATATACCTGCTCCTCTTACTATTTTCAATAATGTTTATAAATTAAAACCAGGTCACTATATTGAAATTAATAAAAATGAAGAAATAGAGCAAAAACAATATTGGAATGTTCAATATAATGAAGAATCTTTAATTAGAGATTATAATGATTGTAAAAATAAGCTTCGAGAGACAATGTTTAAGGCTGTTGAAGAAGCGATGGTTGCAGATGTACCAATAGGAACGTTCTTAAGTGGCGGTATTGATTCAACAATTATTACAGGAATTGCTTCTCAATTATCTAATAAAAAGATTGATACTTTTACTATAGGGTTTAGAGATAAACAATTTGATGAAAGTGGAAGGGCGAAGATAGCAGCAGAATTTCATGATACCAATCATCATATTAAGTATCTGGAGCATCAAGATATCTTGAAACATTTAGATAAAATATTAAAGAATATTGATGAACCTTTTGCAGATCCATCATATTTACCGACATATATGGTATCTAATTTTGCAAGTGGTCATGTTAAAACGGTTTTAACAGGAGATTCGGGGGATGAATTATTTGGAGGATATGATAAATATTTAATCAATTATTATTCTAATTTGTATAATAAAGTACCCAAATGGTTAAGAGAAAATATCATTGAAAAAATCATTTATAAATTGCCTGACACAACTAGTTTTACTAGAAAGATTAGAAAGGTTATTAATAATTCTAATAAAAATGTTTTTGATCAACGCAAGTCTTTAATGTGTTTGGGTTTTGGAAATGAAGAAATAAAACAATTATTTCAAAAGCAATATATTCAAGAAGATAGTTTAGATTTTATAGAGGATTATTATGATGAAGTTGATATGAAAAATGAATTACATAAAACTTTATATACAGATTTAAAAGTTGTTTTAGAAGGTGATATGCTTCATAAAGTTGATAGGACTAGCATGCTTAATTCTTTGGAAACGAGAGTGCCAATGCTTCATAAAGATGTAATTGAACTTTCAGCTCAAATACCAGCTAAATATAAAATAAATACTAAAAATAAAAAAATAATACTAAAAGATACTTTTAGTGATTTAATTCCTGATAAACTATTTAACGCTAAGAAACATGGGTTTAGAGTTCCTATTGACAAATGGTTTAAAAATGAACTTAAATCTAATTTGTTAAATGAACTGAATGAAGAACAAATAAGATCAGAAAAATTATTTAATTATGATTATATAGAAAATATTTTAAATGATCATTTTACAAATAAAGTAAATCGTTCTCGAGAATTATGGTCTTTGTTTGTTTTCGAAAAATGGCTTCATGAATATTTGTAAATTTCAATAGCGCGGATAAGATAAAAAAGATATTTTCTTAAAAATTTAAATCAACCATTATAAGGTAAATTTAAGAAATGTTTTAAATATATTGATAAAAATGGGAGCATTATTAATAAATGAAAAAAAACCTAAAATATTTACTAATTTTATTAGCAACAATTTTGATAGGGATAACATTATTCCAATTAGAATATATCAATGGAATAATATTAATGATATTAATATATATTTTTTTTGTTTATAAATATTCAAAAACAAAAAATAAATTATATTTATTTATTATTATAGCATTTACATTAAGAATGATTTTTATTATATTAGATTATTCATTTGAGTTATTACCCTATGGCTGGGATACAGGTCAGTTTCAGAGTACTGCTTTGTTAATTAAAAATAATTTATATAATTTCAGAAATTTATTTTATAATATATCTGAAAGTACATCTGTTAAAAGTTATTCTCTATTTGTATCTTTTATATATACTATTTTTGGTTCCTATGAAATAAATATCAGAATAATTAATGCCTTGCTTGGGGTATTAATAGCCAGAGAAGTTTATGATATTTCTATATATACAGATTTCAATAAAGAAATGGCTTTGAAAGCGGCCTTTCTTTCAGTTTTTTGGCCTAGTTTTATTATATTTACTTCCATCAACATGAGAGATGCTTTAATAATATTTTTAACACTTAATTTAATTAAACAATTTTTTAAATTTAAAGAACATATAATTTTAAATAAATTGATTTTTCTTTTAGATTTTATTTTTATATTTTATCTTAGAAAACAGAACTTACCTCTTTTCATTTTTATTTTTATAGTTTATTTTATCTGGAAAAAAGTAAAAAACAGTGCATTGATTTATAAAATTATTTCCATTTTAGGACTAGCTTTTAGTTTTTTTGGAGTACTATATTTACTTGAAGCTAATATCTTTCCGCTTTTAAGTTTTGATTATATTGCCAGAGAAATGGAATATAGAACTTCGGGTGGAGCAGCTTATTTAGATTGGATTAGTTATAATAATATATTTGATATGATAATATATCTACCTATAAGAAGTCTTTACTTTTTATTTGCACCCTTCATCTGGGATATAAGTTCAAATATATTTATCATATTTGCTTTTTTAGAATCAACTATGTTGATAGGTATTATTTTATATACTTTAAGAAATTTTGTTATAAGTGATAAGATTTATAATAAAAGAATTCTATTATTATTAATATTTTTAGCTATTGGAGTTTTGGGCTATGCAGTGGTTACTGCAAATTTTGGTACAGCTATCAGGCATAAAATGACTTTTATGATCTTGATATTTATTTTAATCAGTCCATATTTTAATGTGATATCAATAGTTGATGACTAAGGTGCTGGGTGAATGAGAACATGAAATCATTAGTAACAGGTACAGCAGGTTTTATTGGTTCAACATTAACAGAAGAATTACTTCAAGAAGGACACCAGGTAATAGGTGTTGATTGTTTTATAGATTACTACGATCGTTCTTTAAAAGAAAACAACATAAATTCATTTATTGACCATCAAAACTTTACTTTAATTGAAGAAAATATAAATGAACTTGATTTAAAAGAAGTACTAAAAGATGTAGACTATATATTTCATCAGGCAGCACAGGCAGGTGTAAGATCCAGCTGGGGAGAAGACTTTGAGATTTATACCCATAATAATGTCAAAGGAACGCAAAAGTTATTAGAAGCAGCAAAAGAAAGTAATATTAAAAAGTTTGTCTATGCTTCTTCCTCATCAGTATATGGTGATACAGATCAATTACCAATGCAGGAGACTAATAAATTGCAGCCAGTTTCTCCCTATGGAGTATCTAAATTAGCAGGAGAAAATTTAGCATATTTATATCATAAGAATTTTAATGTACCAACAGTATCCTTAAGATACTTTACAGTCTTTGGAGAAAGACAGAGACCGGATATGGCTTTCCATATCTTTATAAAAGCTATCCTAGAAGATCAAAAATTAACTATCTTTGGTGATGGTAAACAATCTCGCAACTTTACCCATGTAGATGATATAGTTAAAGCCAATATCTTGGCTGCAGAAAGTGATTTTGAAGGAGAAATCTTTAATATTGGTGGAGATGGTAAAAGAGTAGTCTTAAATGATGCCATTAATTTAATGGAAGAATTGATAGGTAAAGAAGCCAATAGAGAGTATCAAAAGGTTGTTAAAGGTGATGTAAAACATACCTCAGCGGATACATCGAAAGCTAAAGAATTGCTCGGCTATGAACCTGAGGTTGAGTTTGAAGAAGGACTGGCAAGAGAAGTTGAATTCTTAAAAGAATTATATAAATAATTTTCATAATTCAGATATGATTTAACGAGGAGTAATGCAGATGGAAAAAACAAAAGTCTTACATATTATAACCAGAGTAGTAAATGGAGGTGCAGATGAAAACACCTTATTTACGATCAATGGTTTAGATAAAGATAAATATCAGATTGATTTATTAACAGGTAAAGAAACAGAATCAGAAATATTAAAAAGGATATCTATAGAAAATCACATTAATGTTTATCAGGTTGAGAGTTTAATTCGAGAAATTGATGCTGTCAAAGATTTTAAAGCATTAATGGAGATTTATAAAATCATCAAGGATAATAACTATCAGATTGTTCATACCCATATTGCCAAAGCAGGAGTCTTAGGTAGATTAGCTGCAAAAATGGCTGGAGTAGAAAATATTATTCACGGAGTCCATGGAATTACCTTTCCCGATCAGATACCTATTCATAAAAGAGAATTCTTTAAAAATATAGAAAGATTCTGTGGCTTATTTACCGATAAATTTATAACTGTTGGTGAAGATATGAAGCAGAAATATATTAAAGCTAATGTAGGTAAGGCAGAAGATTACTTAACCATTAGAAGCGGAATGGAACTCTCTGATTTCATGGATGCCAGCAATAATCATCAGGATAAAATTAATAAATTAAAAAAAGATTTAGGAATAGCTGAAGATGATCTTGTAGTCGGTATGGTTTCAAAACTTGAACCCCGCAAAGGCTATAAATATTATATAGAAGTAGCAGAGAAGATAATAGCAGATCATCCAGAAGTTAAATTTTTAATAGTAGGTAATGGCTCTCAATTCGACAAATTAAAAGAAAAAGTTAAAAATTTAAAGCTTCAAAATAATATAATATTTACCGGTTATAGAACAGATATAGCTGATGTTTTTTCAATCTTTGATATAAAAATCTTAACCTCACTCTGGGAAGGTCTACCAAGGGTCTTAGTTCAGGCAGCAGCAACTGCAAAACCAATTGTTACCTTTGATGTAGATGGAGCCTGGGAAATTGTAGATCAAGGGGAAAATGGATATATAGTTCCCATGAAAGATACTTCAGCAATGGTAGAAAAGTTAAAACTTTTAATTGAAGATGAAAAATTGAGAAAAGAGATGGGTAAAAAATCTCAAAAGAAGGTTAATGATAGCTGGACTGTAGAAAATATGGTGGAAGAAACTGATAGGTTATACCAGGAACTAATAAGCCTTAAATAACTTAGACATAACAAAGTAATTATTTAAATAAACTCCTCTTTTAAAGAAAGGATGATAAAATGACCAAAAGAATATTTGACATAATACTTTCACTATTACTAATCATCATTTTATCTCCTTTATTGATAATAATTGCTTTAATTGTTAGAATAGAATCACACGGGCCAGCAATCTTCAAACAAAAAAGAACAGGTCAGTACGGCAGAGACTTTATAATCTATAAATTCAGAACAATGTATCACCACACACCAAAAAATAAAGCAAGCCGTGATTTAGATAATAGAGAAGATTACATAACAAGCTTTGGTAACTTTTTAAGGGTCACCAGCTTAGATGAACTGCCACAGCTTTTTAACATCATCAAAGGAGAAATGAGCTTTGTGGGCCCAAGACCTTTAATTCTGGCAGAAAAAGAATTTCACCAGGCCAGAAAAAACAAAGGAGTCTATCAGGCTAAACCGGGAGTAACTGGTTTTGCCCAGATAAACGGCAGAGATCACTGTACTTTTAAAGATAAAATAGACTTAGATCAATCCTATGTAGAAAACCAGAGCCTCTGGCTGGACATAAAAATAATAATAAAAACAGGAATTAAGGTCCTAAAGCGAGAAGATATATATGAACACCAAAAAGCAGATGACAAAGCAGAAACTTTTCTAGAAAAATTATTTAAATCAAAATAAGGTGGTTTTTATGCAGAATTCAGCTAAAAGAAATAAGATACCTCTGGGTGGAGCACTAGTTTTTTTAATTTTTACTGCTGGCTTTTTAGTCTTAGGAGTCGAGAAGGTAGCCAGTTTTCATCTTTTATCAGCCTTAACTTTAATTTATCTTGTGGGGCTCTTAGATGATTATAAAGATCTAAGCTTTAAAACAAAGCTACTGCTGCAGGTCTTAGCAGTAGCTTATCTCGTCTATTTTGGGATCAGAGTTAATTATATAACCAATCCCTTTGAAGGTTTTATCTACTTTGAAGAATTAAGTTTTCCAGTAACCTTAGTCTGGTTTGTTTTAATGATCAATTTATTAAACTTACTTGATGCCTTAAAAGGTTTAGCCTCAGGTATTGCTATTATTTCATCCTTATTTATTTTAATTATTGCCTGGGATTTAGGCCGCTACCTGACAGTAGTTTCAGCAGCTTTATTACTGCTGGGTTTAATTATCATTAAATACTTAGCCCGCAATCATCAAAACTGGGAGCTCGGTAATTCAGGCAGTATGTTTGTGGGAGCAGTGCTGGGACTGATCTCTATCATCGGTGCTGTTAAAAGTATAACCTTTATTTCCTTAGTCTTACCGGCAATGCTGCTGGGGATTCCAATTATTAATGGTTTAATTGTTTTTTATCAGCTGATCTTTAAAAAGGACTTTGATCTTACTCAGCTTCGTTCAAGGCTCCTACACCACATACTCTTAGACAGCGGTTTAAATGAGGAACAGAGCCGGCAGATACTCTATTTAATCAGCTTCAGCTTTGGTTTAACTGCCTTTTTATTAACTAAAATTGCTACAACTCAGTCTTTTATGATTATTATCTTAGTTTTCTTTGCTCTTTTATTCTATTTTAGAGAATTAAAAAATAGTGCGCAAAGGAAAAATAATCTGGTAAATGTAAAACTCTTAAAAGACGTTCAGCTGAGCCTCTATCAGATTAGAGATAAGCTGCAGTATAAATTAGCCAATGGAGAATTAACTGTCGTTAAAGAGGAAATAGCGGACTTAGAAGAGATATTAAGCAGAAGGCTGCCTCTTTATTTTACAGAAATAGAAGAAATAGAATATCAGCTAAAAGCTGATGAGCAGATTGAAGACCGCTTAAATGATATTTTAAAACTTTTAGAGAAGGTCTTTGATGTCTATAATTCTGAGCTTGATAATTTAGATTATGTACTCCGGGATTATAAGGATGAGCTTAAGGAAACTGTAGAGAAACTGGATGAGATTTATTATAAGCTGAAGTAAGAGTATACTACCCTATTGCGGCTTTTTTAGATTAAAATTAAATCTTAGGATGTGTTAAATCAATGCAGATATTAATCACAGGTGGAGCCGGTTTTATCGGCTCCAATATAGCTGATTATCTAATTGAACAGGGGAAAGAAGTAATAATAGTAGATAATTTAAGCTCAGGCAAAAAAGAAAACATCAACAAAAAGGCTAAATTCTATCAGCTTGATATTAGAGACCAGAACTTAGAAAAAGTATTTCAAGAAAATAAGATCAGCCATGTTATTCATCATGCAGCTCAGATAGATGTGCAGCAGTCAATTGCAGATCCTATCTTTGATGCAGAAAATAATATTTTAGGAACTATCAATCTTTTAGAAATGTGTAGAGAGTACGGAGCAGCAAAAATAATATATGCTTCTTCGGCAGCAGTCTATGGAGAGCCGGAGCATTTACCAATTGCTGAAGAACATCCAGTTAAAGCAATGTCACCTTACGGAATAACAAAACATACAGTCGAGCATTATCTCAAGATGTATGCTGAATTATATGATTTAAAATATACTATCTTGCGCTATGCCAACGCCTATGGACCAAGACAGGATCCCAAAGGAGAAGGTGGAGTAGTTTCTATCTTTTTAGATAAGCTCTTAGCAGAAGAAGATCCAGTAATCTTTGGTGATGGTAAACAGAGCCGGGATTTTATCCATGTCTACGATCTGGTTAAAGCTAATTACTTAGCCTTAGATAAAGCTGACAATCAGCTCTTAAATATCAGCACAGCGGTTCAAAACAGTGTAAATCAGCTTGTAGAAGATTTAAATGAATATCCAGCCTATCAGCTTGAAGCAAGCTATAAAGAGGCAAAACCAGGAGATATAAGGCATTCAGCTTTAGATAATACTAAGGCTAAAAAAATTCTGGGCTGGGGGCCTCAGTTTGACCTGAAATCTGGTTTAAAACAAACTTATGATTATTACACAAAAGAGTAATAAATATTTGAATAAATTAATTTGGGTGCTGCTGTAGATGATACAGTAGTTATTTTTTTAGATATTGTGGAGATACTTTCATAAATTTTAAGGCGGGAGCTTTGTGGGGAGAAACCGCAGGGTTGTCGCCCTGCTAAAAAAATTATATCAGGTCTGTACTTAGTGATTTTTTTACTTTTAAATTATTAATTTTCTATGACAATAGAGTTGAAATAAGAGAACAAATGTATTAAAATGAAGATTGATAAATTAAATCTTTATAACAAAGCGATTTCAAAAGACAGTATAAATAATTTTACTGCCCCTCAATCTTTTAAATATGTTGACGATGATTTTATAGAAGAAAATTTGGGTAATAAATTAAAAGAATAAAGGGATAAGTAATATTAAATTCAGCAGAAGCAGATCTAAAGTAGAAATTAGATAGGGGCTGCTGATAGATCAAAACTTAAAGAAAAATCTATTAAATTTTACAAACCATCCTTCCTCTTTCTCAACTTAAATGATAAAATTAAAGTAAACATAAGTTCAGAAAGGGGTAATGAATTATGGAGCAGTTATTTACATTAATCAGTTCTTATGGTTTTCCAATGGTTTTATCTATTTATCTACTGCTGCGCTTTGAAACTTTGATTAGAGGGCTTAAAGAATCTATTGATACTCTAATTTTACTCAGCAATATCGAATCTGCTGAGCTCAAGAGAATCAAAAAGAAGAAAAATATCTAATTAAAAGAGGCAGCCCCTTATAAAAGAGGCTGCAGGAGTGATCAAAAAGTTATTGTATCAAAGAGTCCAAAATAAGTAATAACATCAATTTTATCTAATTTTGCTTTGCAATCTACAACATTTTTATCACATTCACCTGGATCACAATCACAGCTGTCATTACAGAAACAGGTATTTCTTCTATTCAGTTCTTGAAAAACCATAACCAACACTTTTAACTTTTCTGATTTTCTAAATTCACCAAAACAGTCAATAAAGACCTGGTAATTTGGTAGATTAGGATCACTATTAAGATCTCTTGCTCCCGGAATCCTTTCTATTTCTTCAGCCTTATTCCAGAGCAGGTCATATAATTGGGCTTCTGTATATATTTTTTTAGACATTTTTTACACCTCATCATTTTCTGAGATTAGCAGCAGTTTTTCTTTAAATGCTGGTGGTAAATAGGCTGTATCTTCATTTTTAAGATAAACTTCCTGGTAGATTTTTATAAACTGATTTTTGGTAAAGCTATCATCTTTACTGTGGCAGAGGGCTGCAAAGCCGCCAAAGTTGCGAACCGCCTCTCTGACTGAATCGGGTAGAGAATCCATTCCTTTTTGAGAATTATAATAACCGTATTGATGAACAGCTTTTGTTGCCAGATACCAGGCTTCACCTCCTGTAATTTTAGCAGATCCAGGCTTTTTTAGATTAGCTGCTTCTTTAACTATTTCACCAGGTGTAGGAGGCCATTTAGGATGATTGATAATTAATTTTTTGAGAGCTGCTGTGATCAGCGGGTATTCGTAGTATTTTAAGAAATCATACCAGACTTCAATCATCATCTTATTAGCATTTTCATCATTAACCTTCGGGAACTTAAAGCGGTTAGTATAGCAGCTGTTTAAGTAACTAAGAATTTTAATAGTTTCAGTTTTTTCCATTGTTATCTTCCTCCTCTTTAGCAGCTAAATATAGGTTTTTTAACATATCAGTTTTTTGATTAGATTGAGAGTATTTAGAACTTTTCATTTTGTTTTCCAATTTAATTATTTGTTTTCTTAAAGCACGGGCACTTAAGATATTATTTTTCCAGAACTGATCCTGCTGACTGAAGTTGATAATAGCTTCGATTTCTTGGAAGCTGTAACCTTTTTTTTCATTTGCATTTGCTCCTACAGGACCCAGGCGATGAAGTTTTTCCAGTTCTTTGAGCCATTTTTTAAAACGAGAGTCTGCTGGATCTTTAGCTGGTAGAGGTGCTCTTGGATTATTATTTTCTATTAACTCGATTAAATAGCAGGTCATCTTTTCTAATTTTTTTAATTCTGGGTTTTGATTATCTTTAAAAATTATTTCTGCCTTTTTATCTAGAGTTTGAGTTAGAATTGGAACTGGAGTTGGAGTTTGAGCTTGAGAATCTTTTTGCTCTCTTTTGAGCCCCTTATTTAGATCTAAACTAAGGCCCTTAGTTTGAGTTAAATTAAGGTCATTATTTGAAATTTCTTGAAAAGCTATTTGGAGAAATTTTATGTTCTGACTTTTTTTCTTTAAGAGCTGATAGAACTTGGGATTATATAGTTTAGCTTTTTCAATTAATTCTTTTAATAAAGGCGATTTAGGCAGCTGTTCTAATTTTTTTAATGCTGCTTTACAGTGATTAATATTTTGTAACGGTTGATATTTTAAAGCATTAATGATCAAAACAATAGAATTTACTCTGTCATACTTAATAAAGTTATCAGAGCAGAGCTTTTTAAGTGCTTTATCTATTTCTTTTTTCGTTAATTTAGTATCCTCTACAATATAGCTTAGGGGAAGGTGATAAAGACCTTCAGAAAACCTGTGCTGATTGTTTAGGAGGTAAAGTGCAGTCATCCGTGTTTTAAAATCCCAGCCTCTTACTTTTTCGTCAATCCAAAAATTATCCTGTATCTTATTATAAGACATCAAATCATCCTTTCTTTTTATTAAGAATATTTTCACAATTTATTTTAAAAAAATATCTCCTTTCTTTTTATTTTGAAACGATGATCAGCCTCTATTAATGATATGAATATTTTATCATCAAATGGAAAATATTTTAAGGGTGAAATGTAATTATTTCTAAATAATACATATATTATTTATTATTGTAAATATTGTAGATGTATTGTCTTATTTTATCATCTACAACTCCAAATACGAGGTGAATTTTTGTTTGGCGAGAAATATTATAACTTAGCTATCACAGATGATAATTTTAAATCCCCTTTTTATGAACGTAATAGTAGATTAAATAAATATAGAGACTAAGCATTGCTTAGTTTAATGTTGGAGGGCTTTTAGCTCTCCTTTTTTATTTATCACCAAAATAATAATTTTACTTTATTTCCAATTTATTCTATGATATACTTTATATAGTATAAATATTAGAAGAGGAAGAAATTTAATGCAGCAGTTTGATGTAACGGCTCATAACTATGATTTTGTTTTTAAAGACTCTTTCAATCTTTTTAAGAACGATATTGCTGATTTTTTAGAGGTGGAGCTGCCTGGAATTGCTTCTTATCTGGAAACTGAATTTGCGAAGATTGAGACAAATTTAGAATTACTGGATTTAAACTTTATGCTGAAAGACGGGTCAATCCTTCATCTAGAGGAAGAAGCAGAAATTTCTGTTTCTGACTTAATTCGTTTTGCCAGTTATGATTTAAAGTTGTATAATAGATATAGAGACAGAGTTCGGACGATAGTTTTATGTATTAAGGGCTATACAGATTCAACAGCAGGATTTAACTGCGGCAGTCTCGGTTATAATTCAACTGTTGTAGATATGTCTAAAAAAGATGGCA
>NZ_QBLR01000094.1:0-12618 GCF_003070835.1 Halanaerobium sp.
TAGCTAAAAAGCAGGCATCTGGTTTTGGTAGTATGATTAGTTTTGAGTTAAAAGGTGGCTATGATGCAGGTGAGAAGATGATGAACAATGTTAACTTAGCAACTCTAGCAGTTAGTTTAGGTGATGTTGATACATTAATTCAGCATCCAGCTTCAATGACTCATGCTCCAGTACCTCGTGAAGAAAGATTAGCGGCTGGAATTACAGATGGATTAGTCAGAATTTCAATTGGTATTGAAGATGTTGAAGATATTATTGCTGATTTAGATAACTCTTTATCAGTATTAGCTGATGTCGAAGAAGATGAATCCTTAGCAACAGTTTAAGCTTAAAAATAAACTGTTCAATTATAAACTATTTAAATTAAAATCTTAAATTAAGATCTACAAAATAAAAATACTGTATAAGACAGGTCCTCCTGAAATACGGAGGATCTTATAAGGGGATAATACTCAGAAAATTTTAAAAATAAATTTAATGGGGGTTAAGTATAAATGAAAAATAAAGTTGAAAAACTGGATAAAGGAAATCCTGTTGCACTAATACCTTTATTTGTCTTTTTAGTATTATATCTAGGAATGGGTATTTACTTTTCTATGCAGGGAGTGGAAATGGCATTTTACCAGTTTCCTGCTCCAATTGCTGCTCTAGTTGGAATTATTGTTGCTTTCTTTATGGCTTCAGGTTCAATGGAAGAAAGAGTTTCATCTTTATATTAAAGGAGCTGGAGAAAATAATGTTATTATAATGTGTATGATCTATCTGCTTGCTGGGGCTTTTTCAGCTGTTTCCCAAGCAGTAGGTGGAGTAGATGCAACTGTTAACTTAGGTCTCTCAATTATCCCATCTCAGTTTTTATTACCCGGATTATTTTTAATAGCAGCTTTTATCGCAACTGCTATGGGTACTTCAATGGGAACAATTGGCGCTGTAGTTCCAATTGCTGTTGGTATTGCTTCTAAAGCTGCACTACCATTACCATTAACTATCGGTGCTGTTATTGGGGGAGCAATGTTTGGTGATAATCTTTCCATTATCTCTGATACTACAATTGCTGCAACTCAAACTCAGGGTGTTGAGATGCGGGATAAGTTTAAAATGAACCTTTTAATCGTTTTGCCGGCTGCTATCATTACTTTAATATTCCTCTTTTTTGTAGGGGACACAGCAGTTCAGGCTTCACAATATTCTTATGAAATTATTAAAGTAGTTCCCTATATTGCTGTTTTAGTCTTTGCCTTAATCGGTGTCAACGTTTTTATGGTTTTATTTGGTGGAATGCTTTTATCAGGTTTAATTGGTATTATATTTGGTGATTTTACGTTTATTGCAATGGCTCAGGAAGCATATGCTGGTTTTAATAGTATGACAGAGGTCTTCTTCTTATCCATGTTTGCCGGAGGTTTGGCAGCGATGATCCGGAAAGAAGGCGGATTACAGTATCTAATTTATGCAATTTCCAGTCGAATTAAAAACACTAAAGGTGCAGAACTTGGAATTGCAGCCTTAGTTAGTGTTACAGATGTTTGTACAGCAAATAATACAGTTGCTATTATCATTAGTGGACCACTTGCTAGAAATATAGCAATCGAAAATAATGTTGATTTACGCCGTAGTGCTAGTCTTTTAGATATTTTTGCCTGTGTCTGGCAGGGAATAATTCCATATGGAGCTCAGATCTTATTAGCGGGTTCATTAGCTAAAATTTCTCCAATTCAAATTATTCCTAATCTACATTATAATTTCTTAGTTTTAATTGCGGGTCTCTTAGCTATTTACTTTGCTTTCCCAAGTGCGGATAAACTTTTTGCTGAAAAAGCACCGGCACAGCAAAAAGAGAGTGCATAATTTAAATTGATGATTTAATTCAAAAACATATAAATAAAAGGTAACTAGAATAAAAATAGGTGGAGCGACAATTGGCTTCAGAAATTAGCTTGAAATCATAATTTCTGGATAAATTGGCTCCACCTATTTAATATTATAATTTAAAAAACTTATTTGATCTCTTCTTTGTGTAAAAGCATTTCATCTAAACTGTCACCATCAACAACCATCGGGAACATTGTTTCTTCTTCTTCCATAATAAAGTCAAGTAGATAGGGCTTAGGACTGTTGACAGCCTCTTCAATTGCTGGTCTTATATCTTCAACTTTCTCAATTCTGATTGCATTAAAGTTAGAAAATGCTTCTGCTAACTTAACAAAATCCGGTATCATTTCTTCTGGACAATTTTCTCCTCCTGCAGAACAGTCTGGAGGACAGGAAACATCTTTTCTTAAACAGGTAGAGAAGTAATTTTTATTCTGATAAACTTCCTGCAGCTGTCTAATCATTCCCAGCTGTTTATTGTTAAAGATAGCTATATTTATCGGCAGATTTTGTTTGGCAATTGTCGCCATATCCTGCATATTCATCATAAAACTTCCATCTCCTGCGATAACTATAACTTTTTTATCTGGGTTGCCCAGTTGGGCTCCAATAGCAGCTGGAAAACCAAAGCCCATGGTACCTAAACCACCTGAAGAAATAAAAGACCTGGCTTCAGTATATTTATAATAATGGGCTGCCCACATTTGATGCTGTCCTACTTCAGTAGTTATTATAGTGTTTTTTGGACTGACATTATAAATTTCTTCCATAACCTGGCGGTGAGTCAGTTTCCCTTTTTTAGGCTGATAGGCCTTTTGATGGTGCAGATCCCGCCATTTATTAATTTGCTGCATCCACTCTGGGTGTTCATTTTCATTAATTTTTTGATTTAATTCTTCTAAAACAAATTTTACATCTCCTACAATTGGAATATCAATGTAGAGGCGTTTTCCAATTTCAGCAGGGTCAATATCAATGTGAATGATCTTAGCATTAGGGGCGAATTTATCAATTTTTCCGGTTACCCGATTGTCAAATCTTGCTCCAACTGCGATAATCAAATCAGCATTATATATTGCCTTATTTGCCTGAGTTGTTCCGTGTAGGCCTAACATCCCTAAACTTAGGGGGCTTGTGCTGTCAAAAGAACCTAAACCCATCATAGTTGTTGTAACAGGAATTCCACTCTTATTAGCTAATTCTCTTAATTCCTGACTACCATTTGAGTTAATTACTCCTCCCCCAGCATAAATTACTGGAGTTTTAGCAGTGTTTATAGCTTCAGCTGCTTTTTTGATCTGAAGACCATGTCCTTTTTTGGTTGGATTATATCCGGGTAAATAAACTTTATCTGGATAGTTAAATTCTGCAGTCTGCATTAAAATATCTTTCGGTATATCAATTAAAACCGGGCCTGGTCTACCTGTTTGGGCAATATAAAAGGCCTCTTTAATAGTTTGCGCAAGATCATTAATATCTTTAACTAAATAGTTATGTTTGGTTATTGGAGCAGTAATACCTCTAATATCTGCTTCCTGAAAAGCATCTGTACCAATGGCAGACATCGGTACCTGACCTGTAAAAGCTACAATCGGAATAGAGTCCATATTGGCTGTAGCCAGACCTGTAACTAAATTGGTACCGCCTGGTCCAGATGTTGCTACACAAACTCCAGCTTTGCCGGTTGATCTAGCATAACCACCTGCAGCATGGATAGCTACCTGCTCATGGTAGGGCATTACAAATTTTATTTTTGATTTACGAAACTCTTCAAAAATTGGTAAAACGGCTCCTCCAGGGTACCCGAAAACTAATTCTACCTGCTCGTTATTCAAAGACTCAATGAAGATTTCAGCACCTGATAGTTTTTTCATAATTTCAACTCCTTTTAATATTTAGATTATAATTTTTAAAAAATAAAAACCTCTCATCGCAAATAACAGCCTAAATCTATTATTTGGGACGAGAGGTTTATTCACGTGGTACCACCCTAATTCACTATTAATAAAGTTAATAGCCTCAATAAGTACTTTTAAAAATAAATAGTACTTTAGCATTAAGATAACGGATGCAAAAATTTACCGATAAGACTTACTAGATTCAGCCTTACTGTTCAAGGATGAGAGTAATAATAAAATAGATACGGTTTCCAGCAAATACCGATTCTCTGTTATCATATATTTATTATTCATTTCCTATCATAACATTTATAATATTTAAATTGTATGAATAAAAGTATAATAAATTATTTTCCCCTTGTCAAATAAAAAATTTCCCAATTTGAGCTTCCAAAATCTTTCTAAAAAAATAAAGGGCTTTGCAAAAGCATCAAGAAATAGTATAATAAGAGTAATAGTCGACAGTATACAGTAAACAATATTTTGAGGAGTGAGTAAAATTAAAAATATAAAAAAAATGTTTTTTAACAGCATTAAATTCAAATTGACAGTTGTTTTATTATTAATTGCTTTGGTTCCATTAGGGGTAGTAAGTTATTTTCAAATCAAAAATGTCGAAGAAATAATTGAAAATTCATTTATAGAGTCAACTAAAAGAGAAGTAACTCAGGTAGATAATGCGATTAACCTATATTTTCAGCAGTTGAAAGCTAATACAAACTTCTTAGCTAAAAATGAATACATAGCTCAGGTTGATAATAATATAACCAAATATTTAACTAACAGTAATGATAATTTAATGATGACTCCATCTCAAAATGGAGGAATAGAAGAAGAAATATTTTATCTTTTTGATGATTTTTCTAAAACCCATCCTGAAGTATCATATATTTATATAGGTACAAAATATGGAGGGATGATTCAGCATCCAGCAGGAGTTATCGGCAGTAATTATGATCCTAGAGAAAGACCTTTTTATAAAGTAGGAGTAAATAATAAAAATAAAGTTTCTTTAACAGATCCTTATTATTGGGAAGCGGATGATACTGTCAATATTGGTGCTGTAACAGCTTTTAATAATGAGGCAGGAGAATTTATGGGAGTATTAGGAATTGACATTGGTTTAAGTAGTCTAACTTCTTTGATCAAAGATATTACAATTGGAAAAGAAGGATTCATTATTTTAGTTGATGATCAAAATAATATTTTAGCACACCCTAGAAAATCAGAATTAACTTTTCAAAATATTTCAGAGCTGGGTGTAGAAGGTTTAAATGATAATTTAAATCAGAGTAAAAATAATTATTTTGAAGCAGTAATGGGAGGAGAAGAATATTTATTTAATACATATAAATCTCAAGAAACATCATGGAATTTTATATCTGTAATACCTAAAAAAGAGTTGCAAACACAAATAAATCAAATGTATAAGCAAATAATCACAATTATTTTAGCTGTGTTAGTATTAATTACTATACTTGCTTTATATATTTCAAAAATAATAGCAGATCCAATCATTGAAGCAACTAATTTCTCTAAAGAAATTGCTTCAGGTAATTTAAATGCTAAAAAAATAGAAGCTAAAGGAAATAATGAAATATCAATTTTATCTGAAGCTTTAAATGAAATGCAGGATGACTTAAGAAATATGATATCTCAAATTAACAACATTGCTTTAGATTTATCATCATCTAGTGAAGAACTTAGTGCATCTGGAGAAAATCTTGAAGATTCGGCTGAAAAAGTTGGGTCATCTATTGAGCATGTTGCTTCTGGTGCTGAAGAGCAGTCAGCCCAGACTGAAGAAAGCACAGCAGTCGTTGCTGAGTTGAGTAAAGAGATAGATAATATTGATAAAATGTCAAAAAATATGAAAAGTGAAACAAAATTAGTGATGAATAATATTGAAAATGGAAGCAGATCCATGGAGAGTTCCATTGAAAAAATTGAAAGTGTTAATAAAAATACTAAACAGGTCTCAGATAGTATAGGTGAGTTAGGTGTTTTATCTGAAGAAATAGGTAATATTGTTAATTTAATAAATGGTATTGCATCTCAAACAAATCTTTTGGCTTTAAATGCTGCTATTGAAGCAGCTAGGGCGGGTGAAGCTGGACGGGGATTTAGTGTTGTTGCAGATGAAATTAGAAATTTAGCTGAAGAATCTTCTAAGGCTACCGAAAAAATAGAAGTGTTGATAAAAGATATACAAGAAGGAGTTAATAATTCGGTAAATAAAATGGATGAAACAGAAGATGTTGTTAAAAGTAGTGTTGATGTTATTGAAAATACTAAACTTTCCTTTGATAAGGTGAAAGCAGTTTCAGTTAAATTAAGTGAAATTATTGAAAATATTGATTTGAAAACAAATAAAGTTAACAGCAAAGGTAAAGAAGTGGCAGAAATAATTAATCAAATTGCTGCAGTTAGTGAAGAATCTGCTCAACGTTCAGAAGAGGTTGCTTCATATAGTCAAGAACAGCTTAATTCTACTAAAGAAGTAGTTGAATCAGCTAAAAGACTAGCAGAAACCGCAGAAAAATTAACAAAAACAGTGGATAAGTTTAATTTATAATCAAAAGAATATTCAAAGGAGCAATATTTATGTCTTTTAAAAATCTTCATCATATTAAAAGAGCATTTAAAGAAACTGATGTTATCTGCATTATAGATAAGAATGCCAGAATTCTTTATTACAATAATTATAATGATATTCATAATAAACTGGGAACTGAGGAAGTTGTAGGTAAACCATTTTTAGAGGTTTATCCCTGGCTTGATTGGGAAACAAGCACCGCCTTAAAAGTCCTGAAAACCGAAGAGGCGGTAGTCAATCAGCCTCAGGTTATGCAGTTAGATGATGGGACAGAGGTTAACTCCATTAATACTGCCTTTCCTTTAAAAAATGAAGAAGGAATTTTAGGAGTGGTTTTTTTATCCTATGATATTAACAGTATAGTTAGTACAGCTGAAGCCGAATCTAAAAGCAAACATGAACATAATTTGGGTTCTAAATATCAGTTTTCTGATATTATTACCAGAAATGCAGAGGTAATGAGAATCATAGCTCAGCTTAAAAGAGCTGCTAAATATGATTCGAATATTTTGATTTATGGAGAAACAGGAAGCGGCAAGGAATTGTTTGTACATTCTATTCATAATGCAAGTAAAAGAGCCTCTAAACCATTTATATCTCAAAACTGTGCGGCTATACCTAAAAACTTAATGGAAAGTCTATTTTTTGGTACAACTAAGGGAAGTTTTACCGGTTCAGAAAAGAAAAAAGGATTATTTGAATTAGCAAATGGAGGAACTATATTTCTTGATGAAATTAACTCAATGCCGCTTTCACTGCAGGCTAAACTGTTGCGGGTTATAGAAAATGGTAGGGTTCGCAGAATTGGCGGCAGAAAAGAATATAAGACTAATGTTAGAATTATTGCTTCAACAAATGAAAAGATGGATGATTTATTAAATACAAATAAAATTAGAGAAGATTTATTTTATCGAATGAGTGTAGTTAATGTTGAAATCCCACCACTGAGAGATAGAAAAGATGATATTAAAGTTTTGGCTGATCATTTTATAAATGATTTTAACAGCAAATTTTCTAAAAATATAGAAGGTATAGATACCAAAGTTGAAAAAATATTTCTTAAATACAGCTGGCCCGGTAATGTGAGAGAGTTTAAAAATTGTATAGAAGCAGCCTTTATTAATAGTGCTGATGAAAGCAAAATAAGGCCAGAAGATATTCCTAAATATATTTTAAAAAAGACCGGTTCAGCTAAAGATTATAAAAATTTAGAGTTTAAAGCAGTAAATAAATTATCTTTAAAAGAAAATACCAAAGAATTAGAAAAACATTTAATCACAGCTGCTTTAAAGGAAACAGGGAATAATATAAGTCAGGCAGCAGAAAAACTATCTATTTCTCGACAGTCACTTTATAATAAACTGGAGAAATATGGCTTTAAACTACCCTGAATCAGATTCTAGATAACTTGACATCTGTCAACTTTTTGGACAGTAGAGAAGAATAATATTACTTAAAATTTATAGAAAAAATTAAATATTGATATAAATAAACTCCATTTTTAACTAAGATGCCTGCTAAATAAGGAATGGCATAAATATTGCATTATTATAGGGTAGAATTAATTATTAATTTAGGAGGTCAAAAAATGGATAAAAAATATTCAAGTTTATTTGAACCGTTAAAAATTGCTAATCTGGAGATCAAAAACAGAATAGGTATGGCACCCATGGCTGCCTCAGGTTTAATCAATTCTGATAATGCTTTTGATCAGAGGGCTATTGAGTATTATGTAGAAAGAGCAAAAGGGGGAGCGGGTTTGATTATCACGGGTGGTGTAGAAGTTGAAAATACTATTGAACAAACACATACCGGTATTTTTCAAAATATTTCAACAAACCCGACAGCATTTAAGTTAACTGCTGTTGAAATGGTCGAAAGAGTGCAGGCCCATGGAGCGAAAATATTTCTGCAGCTGACTATGGGATTTGGCAGATCACTATTTTTAGATGTAGTGGACAGCCATCCGGCTGCACCTTCTGCTGTAGCTCACTTTAGTCAGCCTGAGATTACATGCCGGGAATTAAAAACTGAAGAAGTAGAATTTATGATTCAAAAGATGATAGATGCTGCAGTTTTAGCAGAGGATATTGGTTTTGATGGTGTAGAAGTGCATGCAATGCACGAGGGTTATTTAATTGATCAGTTTGCTCTATCTCTATTTAATAATCGGACGGATAAATATGGTGGAAATTTAAAAAATAGACTTCGGGTAGCAGCTGAAATTGTCGAGGGAATTAAGAAAAAATTAGGCAGCGATTATCCTGTTACCTTGCGTTATGGGGTAAAAAGCTGTATTAAGGAACTGCATCAGGGAGGTTTACCCGGTGAAGATTATCAGGAAAAGGGAAGAACTCTAGAAGAAGGTCTTGAGGTAGCTGCTATACTTGAAGAGGCTGGTTATGATGCTCTTAATGCAGATTTAGGTTCATATGAAGCATTATATTGGGCTCATCCCCCAACATATATGGACCACGGCCCTTATTTACCTTATGTTCAAAAACTAAAAGAAGTAGTTGATATTCCAATTTTAACTGCTGGCAGACTTGATGATCCTAAACTGGCAGCCCAGGCAGTTGGAGAAGGACAGGTTGATATGGCTTTACTTGGTCGCGGATTATTAGCTGACCCTGATTGGCCAAATAAGGTTAGATATCAAAAATTAGATAAAATTAGACCATGTTTAGGCTGTCATGATGGCTGTATGGGGAGAATGGAAAGTGGAAAGAAAATATCATGTGCAGTTAATCCAGCCTGTGGAAGAGAAGTGGAATATAGCATAGATTCTGCACTGAAGGAAAAAGAAATAATGATAGTTGGAGGCGGAATAGCAGCCATGGAAGCTGCTAGAGTTTGTGCCTTGAGGGGTCATAAGGTTAAGCTTTATGAAAAAAATGATTACCTAGGCGGCCATTTAATTGAAGCTTCCGTACCCGAGTTTAAAAAGGATGAAAGAAAGCTTATTGAGTGGTATAAAAATGAGTTAGCAGAGCTTGAAGTTAATATCAACTTAGAGCAGGAGGTAGATCAGAAATTAATAGAAGAATTGTCTCCAGATGAAGTTATAATAGCTGCTGGTGCCAAAGCAAATATTCCACCAATTGCTGGAGTCGAGCAAAAAAATGTAATAACTGCCTGCAGAGCACTAATGAATGAAGATCAAATTGGAGAAAGAGTAGTAATTTTAGGTGGAGGATTAGTTGGAGTAGAAACTGCAGTCTGGTTAGCAGAAAAAGGAAAAGAAATAACAATTGTTGAAATGATGGATGATTTATTAGATTCTATTTTTGTTTCCCATGCCAATTCAGATATGTTAAAAGATCTGGTTGATTTCCATAAGATAGATGTTAAAACAGGAAGCAGTATTTTAGAAATAGATAAGAATACTGTAAGCGTAATTTCTAAAAACTTTAGAAGAGAAAACATCGAAGCAGATACAATTATAATTGCTGCCGGGTATAAAGAAAACAAAAAATTATACAGGCAGATTAAAGATATGGATCTTAAAGTCAATTTAATTGGCGACTCTAAAAAGGTTGCAAATATTATGTATTCGATTTGGGATGCTTACGAAGTAGCAAAATCTATTTAAAAAATACTGGAGGAATAAACAGATGAATAATAAATTTGTTGGAACAGATGCTATTATGAGAAGAGCAATGCTTAAAGGATGTGGTTTTGATGATGCTGATATTAAAAATAAACCTCATATTGGAATTGTCAATACATATAATGAAGGTGCACCAGGACATGCTCATTTAAATGGAATTGCAGAGAGTATTAAACAGGGAGTTTGGGCTGCAGGTGGAGTACCGGTAGAGTTTGGTGCTCCTTCAACCTGTGGCGATATGATTGTAGGAGAAGAAGAATTGAAATATGAGCTGGCTGGAAGAGATGTAGTAGCGATGGGAGTAGAATATGTTTCTACTGTCCATCAATTTGACGGATTAGTTTTACTGGCCAGCTGTGATAATATTATTCCTGGTGTGATGTTGGGGGCAATTAGAGTTGATGTACCCTCGATAGTAATCACTGGTGGCTCAATGCTGACCGGAGAATATCAGGGAAAAGAAGTTCTGCCATCTGATGTAGGTGTGATGACAATGGGTAAAGATGCTGACAGTCAGAAAGTCAGAGACATTGAAAATATTGCCTGTATGTGTCCTGGGGCCTGTTCTACAATGGGAACAGCCAACAGTATGCAGATTATGACAGAAGTATTAGGACTTAATTTACCAGGAACAGCAACTATCCCAGCAGTATATGCTGACAAAAAACGAGCAGCCAGATCAGCAGGAAAAAGGATTGTTTCTATGGTGGAAGAAGACTTAAAACCAAGTGATCTTTTAAATAGAGAAATTTTCTTAAATGCTGTTAAAACAAATATTGCTATGGGTGGCTCGACAAATGTGATTCTGCACCTATTAGCTCTAGCAAGAGAGGCCAAAGTAGAATTAACAATAGACGATTTTGCAGAGTTTGGAAATCAAATACCCTGTATTTGTGGAGTCAAACCATCTGGTAGTTATTCAATTGTAGACTTCCATAAAGCAGGAGGTGTACCTGCACTATTAAAAGAATTAGAATTATATTTAGACTTAAATGTTTCTACTATAACCGGTCAAACTATTGGAGAAATAATTGCTGAAGCGAAAAATAGGAATTCAGAAGTAATCAGATCTTTAGATAATCCGATTAATGGTGATGGTGGTTTAAAAATTTTAAGAGGGAATCTGGCTCCAAACAGTGCTATTGTTAGATCATCTTCGGTACCAGAAAGTATGAAAAAATTCACTGGACCGGCAAAGGTCTTTAATCGTGATCAAGAAGGAGTTAAAGCAATTAAAGCAGGGGAAATAGAACCGGGAGATGTGATGGTAATTCGCTATGAAGGGCCAAAAGGAGCTCCAGGAATGAAAGAAATTATGTTGAGTACAGATGCTTTAGTAGCCTACGGCTTGGATGAAAGCGTTGGTTTAATAACTGATGGCAGATTTTCTGGTTTTAATCACGGCCCAATTATTGGTCATGTTACCCCAGAAGCTTATGCTGGAGGACCACTTGCTCTGGTTGAAAATGGAGATATAATTTCTGTAGATATCAAGAATTCGACTTTAGATGTTAAGCTCAGTGAAAAAGAATTGGCTGCCAGAAGAGAAAAATGGAAGCAGCCCGAAGCAAAAGTAAAACAGGGAATGATGCATATTTATGCTCAGTTGTGTAAATCCGCTGACCAAGGAGCAGGAATGACTATTTAGTTTAAAATGACTAAATTCAAAATATTTAGAGAGATCAATGCAATTTATAGAGGGAGGATTTAAAAAATGATATATCATGCAAATAGAGCTCAGGACAATTATGGTGAAGTTATTGGGATTTTACTTTTAGATTTTAAGGCACCTTTTATTCCTGGAGATGTTGGAAATGCAAGCACCTATGATTATCCTGTTAGATATAAATTAGTTGAAGGACTTACCTTTGATAGATTATTTAATAAAGATCAAACGGCTTTGGAAATTATAATTGAAGCTGCTAAAGATTTAGAAAAGTCAGGTGTAAGGGCGATAACTGCTGATTGTGGATTTTTTGCTCTTTTTCAGAAAGAGGTTGCTGAAGCAGTAAATATACCGGTCTTTTTGTCAAGCCTTTTACAAGCCCCATTTATTTCTTCAATAATTGCTAGAGATAAAAAAGTTGGAATTATTAGTGCAAAATCTGATAGTTTAGATGACGACAGTTTCTTAGATTCAGTTAATATTGACCGAGAAAGAGTTGTAATTCGGGGAATGGAGAACAAAGAAAATTTCTATAAATTTGGAGTTCTAGAAGAAGGTTATTTGGACACTGAAAAAATAGAAAAAGAAGTTTTAGAGGTGAGTGAAAAGATGATCGAAGAAAATCCTGAGATTGGGGCAGTTTTATTAGAATGCAGTATGCTGCCTCCATATGCTAAGTCAGTTCATCAGTCACTTTCACTTCCGGTCTTTGATTTTATAACTATGATTGATTTCGTGAAATCAGCCTTAGTTAAAAAGGAATATCAGGGAGTTTTTTGAAATAGAAGATAAATACAATTTACAGGAGTGATAATTAATGGATCCTTATTATAAAGGAGCAATCTTTGCTTTGCTTTCTGCAGCTGGTTTTGGGATGACACCGGTTCTGGCTGTTTTTGCTTATGCGGGAGGAGTTAGTGTTTATTCACTGTTATTTTTAAGATTTATGATGGCTGCTGTAGTTTTATTTTCATAT
>NZ_QBLR01000095.1:0-12561 GCF_003070835.1 Halanaerobium sp.
CGTTATAAGGCCGGCTGGAAAATCGATGCTGCAGGCGGTACTGTTGCATTCGGTTCAGCTTTTGATAATATGGCTAATTTGGAAAGAATTAAAGATGAAAGTATGCTCAATAATTTCAAAGAAAATTTAGCTGAATTTATAAATCAAAAACTGGATAACAGTGGTGTATTAAATATTTATACCGGCTATATTCAGAACTCTGAAATTAACATAGGAGGTTCAGTAATTATTAATCGACTGGGATGTTATAACTCAACAATTAAAGCAAAAAAATCAATTATTGTTAAGAGCAATCCGGGGTTTCTAAAAGGCGGCTCATATCAGGCTGAAGAAATAATTTTTACGCAGGAAGCCGGGAGTAAACTGAGCAAAACTTATTTTAGGATAGGGGAACAGATTTTTATTAAAGAAGTTTTGGGAACACTGGTGATCAAGAGTGAAAATGACCGAAAAATTATTGAAGAGGGAAACAGGAATATAAACTTTAGAGTCAATGACTTTGGTGAGCTGGTGACAGCTGCTACCCTTCCAAATATAAATCAATATCTCTTGAAGGATGAAGGATAAAACAATTGTTTTAAATATTCAAGCTGAGCTGCTGGTTAATTTTTGTCAGCAGTTTTTTGCCATTTTATTAGGTCACAATTTATGTTACAATGAAAATATAATTAATTTAAGAAAGGTGCTGATTGGAAAATGAGAAGTAGTGATATTGATACAACAGGAATTGAAGAAGCTCCAGAAAGTGTTGAATTTAGTGAAGGGGATAAGGTAGATATTTTAGTATATAAATTTACTGATTTAGGGGCTACAGTTATTATTAATGATAAATATTTTGGTCTGGTGTATGAGAATGATATTTATAAGGAAATTACTGTTGGTGATCGGTTAAAAGGATATATTAAAAAAATTAGAGAAGATAATAAAATTGATGTTAGTCTGCGCAAGATTGGCTATGGTCGGATTGAAGATGCAAAAGAAAAAATACTGGCCCGACTTAAAGCTAAGGGTGGATCTTTACCTTTAAATGATGATAGTTCACCAGAAAAAATCAAAAAAGCTCTTCAAATAAGTAAAGGAAGTTTTAAAAAAGCGATTGGTGGTTTATACAAGGAAAAAATTATTGATATAACTTCTAAAGGAATTAAGTTAAAAAAATAAATAAAGAAAAGAGCAGTTAAAAGTGAGAAACAATAATTCTTTTTTTGACTGCCTCAACTTTAAATTTATAGTCCTGACTGCAGTTGTTTTTCTTTTTCTGACAGCAGCCTCGGCTGCAGCTTTCGAAGTTGTTTCAATTCCAGTGGAAAAGACTGGAAAAGATGTTTATCAGATTGAAGCAGAGATTCCAATTTTAATGGAGTTAAATCGCAAAAATATCCAGGAAAAATATAATGATCTTTTTAGAGACAACATTATGACTTTTGTAGAATATACGATTAATATGGCACGACAGAGTCAGCAGAATTTTGCAGAGGCTGAGTTTCCGAGGCGAGAATTTGTGGCTAAAGTTGATTTTGAAATCAAAAATAGTAAGCAAATATTAAGTATCAAATTTGCTTACAATCAGTATACCGGGGGAGCTCACGGGAACCCCTACAGCCTGACTTATAATATTGACCTTGCTGCAGGAGATGATTTAAAATTAATCGATTTTCTGGAACTTCAAAATATGAATTTAAACGAAATAGAAGAATTTATTAGAGCTGAGATAAAAAAACTGCTGTGTAAAAACAGCAGTTTTTTTATGTCTTTAATTGGACCTGCCTTTAATTGGACCCGGTTCAAATAAGCTTATTTGAACCGGGTCCAAAAGAAATTAACGAACTTATGTTTGCTAAAATCGAAAAAATATGCTAAAATATATTTAAACAAATGTTCGTCAAGGGGGTTTTAGTATGCAGCCTGATTATAGTGATGCTCCTCAGAATCAAATTTTATGTGTTGATATGAAGTCATTTTATGCCAGCATTGAGTTGGTTAAAAGAAATATTCATCCGCTTAAGGGCTATCTGGCTGTAATTGGTGATAAAAAAAGAAAAGGTTCAGTTGTTTTAGCAGCATCTGCTGCCTTGAAGGAAAAATATGGAATCAAAACAGCTCACCGCTTATATCAAATCCCGGACAGGGAAGAAATTATACTGGCTGAAGCTAATATGGGACTTTATCTTGAAATTTCAATGAAAATAACTGAAATTTTTAATTCTTACCTGCCGCTGGAAGCAGTACACATTTATTCAATAGATGAAGCCTGGCTTAAATTAAATGGTAGCCAGAAAAAGTATGGTGACCCATTTGAATTGGCAGTAAAAATCAAAGAAGAAATTTGGAGTAAATATGGTCTGCCCTGCAGTATGGGGATCGGCCCCAACATGTTTATGGCCAAGGTAGCAATGGACAACGAAGGGAAAAAAAGCGGTCTCTGCCGCTGGAATTATAGTGATATTCCCGAGAAGTTATGGCCTTTAAATTTATCTGACTGCTGGGGAATTGGCAGTCGGACTGAAAAAAAGCTGAACAAAATTGGAGTTTACACAGTTGGTGAACTGGCACAACTGCCACTTGAATATTTGGAAAACAAATTTGGAATCATCGGTAATCAGCTTTACTACCATGCCTGGGGAATAGACTATTCAGAAGTGGAGGGGCATTTTGATGACCGCAAAAAAGCAGTTGGACGAGGAATCACACTTTACAGTGATTATACCTGTCTGGAAGAAATCAAAACTGTAATTTTTAACCTGGCTGAAGAAGTTAGTAAAAGAGTTCGGCAAAACAATCTAAAAGGTAAAACAGTTTCGCTTGCTCTGGGCTATTCAAAAAGTGAAAACAAAAAAGGTTTTTCCAGACAGCTGAGTTTGGAAAAAAGAACCGATCTCACAAGAGATATTTATCAGGCAGCAGTGGTTATTTTAAATAAACATTATCAGGGCGAAAAGGTTAGAAAAATAAGTCTTTATTTAACGAAATTTACGGATAGTGATTATCAGCAGTTAAATCTATTTGAAAATGATTTAAAAAGATCAGAAATTAATCAGCTTAGAGACCGGCTGGCCAATAAAATGGGAAAAGATGTTTTATATTATGCCCGCAACCTGGAAAAAGGAAATATTAAAGAGAGAATTGAAAATACCATTGGTGGGCACCACAAATAATTTTTTCTGAAAATTTAAAATTCAAATTCTATAATTTGGCTAAATTTAATTTTTTTGATTTCTTGATTAAGCTTTTTAATTTTAAGCTGCTGTTGATAATTTTCGAGTTTTAAAATTTTGCCCTTTATGTTTTTAATTCTTTTATCTTCATAAAATTTTATGCTGACAGTTAAGTTTCTATTTAATGCTTCTTTAAGTTTAAAATTAATTTCTTTTAACTCTTGCTGGTCCAGTTCCGGTTTTTCTATTTCGGCTTCCTTCATTTTTAATTCTTTTAATCTTTTCTGATGTTCAACCAGCATTAAGGAATTCCATTTTTTATTCCCTCTGTCTTTAAAATTCATTCTATCAACTCCTTTGGTTTGGCTATTAGGCAGAGCTAAAGCACTATATATTTAATTTTAACATACAAGTGTTCGCAAAACAAGTTCTTTTAAAAAAGATCCGGATTTAATGTAGAATTGAGGCTCAATATGATATAATAGTTTTAAAGAATATTGGTATTTTATGAGAGAAATTTTTGATTTTATCTAATATATTTTCTTAGGAGGGGTTTGAACAGATGAAGATTTTAGTTACAGGTGGAGCCGGTTTTATTGGCAGTAATTTTATTCGTTATCAGCTTGAAAATTATGATGATCAAATTATTAATGTAGATAAACTTAGTTATGCCGGTAACCTTGATAATTTGAAAGCTGTTGAGAACAGTCCTAATTATGAATTTAAAAAAATTGATATCTGTAATAAAGAAAAAATTGATCAGATTATGCATCAGGGAATAGACTATATAGTGAATTTTGCAGCTGAATCTCATGTTGATCGGAGTATAAAAGATCCTTCGGTATTCGTTAAAACAAATATTGAAGGGACTCAGAATTTGCTTGATCTGGCTCTTAAATTTGGAGTTAAAAAGTTTGTGCAGATATCTACTGATGAGGTTTATGGAAGTCTCGGGCCGGAAGGGAAGTTTAAAGAAGATAGTCCGTTAAATCCATCCAGTCCCTATGCTGCTTCGAAAGCGGCCGCTGATCTTTTAGTTAAATCATATGCAAAAACATATGAGCTGCCTGTTAATATCACTCGGTCTTCCAATAATTTTGGTCCCTATCAGTATTCAGAAAAGTTAATTCCTCTTTTTATTATTAATGCACTTCAGAATGAAAAACTGCCTCTTTATGGTGATGGCAGTAATATTCGGGACTGGATTTATGTTAAAGATAACTGTCGGGCAATTGATCTGGTAATGCGGCGGGGAGATAGTGGTGAAATATATAATATTGGAGCAAACAACGAAAAAAGCAACCTGGAAATAACCCAAAAAATCTTATCTTTGCTGTCAAAATCAGCGCTCTTAATCAAACATGTAGAAGACCGAAAAGGTCATGATTTCCGTTATGCAGTTGATACCAGTAAGATAAAAAACAAGCTGGGATGGGAAGCGGAATCTGATTTTGAGCAGGCAATAGAGAAAACTTTGAACTGGTATCTTGACCACAAGCAGTGGTGGAAAAAATTGATTTAAATTTAGGGAATCTATTTAATATTTCGCTTTCGCGATTAACTCTTGTTATTTCTTTTGATTAATAATATAATTAATTAAGAACATTAGCTTAAAACAGTGTTTTCTAAATTATATTAACTGTCAATGAGAGGGTGTAGTTATGCATATTGAAAGCTTAAAATATTTTCAGGAGATTGCAGAAGTAAAAAGCATCTCCAAAGTTGCAAATAATTCTCACATATCTCAGCCTGCTTTGAGTCAGCAGATTCAAAAACTTGAAGATTCACTGGGAAAAGAACTTTTTATCCGCAGCAATCGAGGAGTAAAGCTGACCAATTCAGGTGAGGTAGTATTAAAATATGCAGATAATATTATCCGAACCTATAATAAGATGCTTTCGGATTTAAACGAACAGGAAAATCAGGAAATAAAGATTGAGGGAGAATATACTATTGCTACTTACTGTCTTCCCTGTGCAATTTTAAATATGCAGTTTAAGTTTCCAAATCATAAGTATAATCTGGTCGCCGCTTCTTCAGATAAAATAGAGCAGGATGTTCTAAGTGATATCTGCGAAATTGGGTTTACAACTCATCCGGCCCAGGCTGAAGAGCTTCACTCTGAAGAGGTAATTAACGAAAAAGTAGTGCTTATTTCACCACCTGCATTTGATCTGCCGGAAAAGGTGAAGCTGGAGGAAATTCTGGATCATAAATTTGTGATTTTAAAAGAAGACTGTATAATAAAGGAGAATTTCAAAGAGGTGCTGGCAGATGTTGGTCATAATTTTTCCGAGATAGAAATTATATCACGTCTGGATTCTACAGAAGCAATAAAGACTCTGGTCCGCAAAGGTTATGGAGTTGCTTTTGTACCATATAATGCAGTTCGAGATGAATTTAGTGCTAAAGAAATTAATGTCTCCAGAATTACTGATTATGATCTTGATTATGATATTTATATGATTAATAAAAAAGCAGAGTTTTTATCTGATGATGTAAGAGATTTTATCGCGAACTTTAAAAAATTGGGCAGACATATCTGTTATTAAGTAAAAATTGAGAGCCTGAAAGTTTGGAGCGGAGTAATTTATGTTGAAAATTGATTTTAATAAAACTTATCTGAGTGGAAAAGAAAACGAATATATAACTGATGCCCTTCAAAGAGGCAGTATAAGTGGTGATGGATATTATACAGCCAGGGTCAGTGAATTTCTGGAAGAAAAGTTTGATCTAAATAGAGTTTTAATGACTACTTCAGCTACTCATGCTCTGGAAATGACTGCTCAATTAATAGGATTAAAAAAAGGTGATGAAGTTATTATGCCTTCTTTTACTTTTAGTTCTACTGCGAATGCAGTTTTAAAAGAAGGGGCCAGACCTGTTTTTGCAGAAATTAAAAGAAATAGCTTTAACCTTGATCCTGCTGATTTTGAGTCAAAAATCACCTCTAAAACAAAGGCTGTTATTCCGGTTCACTATGCCGGGGTCAGCTGTGAAATGGATCAGATTAGGGAAATCGCAGCAGAAAATGATATCTATGTTATTGAAGATGCTGCTCATGCAGTTAATAGTTTTTATAAGGGAGAGCCTGCAGGTGGCATGGGAGATTTTGGCTGTTACAGCTTTCACGGCAGCAAAAATTTTGTCAGTGGTGAAGGGGGAGCCTTAGTTATTAACTCTAAGCAGGATGAACTGATAAAAAAAGCAGAAATCATTAGGGAAAAAGGAACAAATCGGTCCCGTTTTTTAAGAGGAGAAATCGATAAATACAGCTGGGTTGGTGAGGGCTCAAGTTATCTGCCATCAGACATATTGATGGCACTTTTATTTGCCCAGCTGCAGGAGATTGATTATATTACTGCTCAGCGGAAAAGAGTATTTGATTATTATAATCAAAATCTAAAGAAATTTTTAGATGGAAACTTTTTGGAACTTCTGCCGGTGGCAGCTGCTGCTAAAAAAAGCAATTATCATATTTATTATTTAAAATTTAAGAATCAAAAAATAAGAGACTTTGTTTTAAAAGAGCTTAAGTTTAGAGGAATAGAGGCTGCTTTTCATTTTCAGCCCTTACATGCCTCGCCAATGGGGAAAAAGCTTGGTTATCAAGCAGAAGATCTGCAGCTGACAAATCAGATTGCTTCCAGTCTGCTCCGCCTGCCAATTTATCCAGAACTTTCCCGGCGGGAATTAGATTATATAATTCAGGCTCTGGAAGAAATTTTTTGCAGTTTAAACAGGCAGGTGAAAGAAGTTAATGACTGATTTAATTTCTATTGTAGTACCTGTTTATAATGGTGAGGACTCCCTGGAAGAACTTTACCAGACAGTGAAGAAAGTAGCTGTAACAAACAATTTTGAATTTGAATTAATTATGGTAGATGACTGCAGCTCAGATCAAAGTTATCAAAAAATTGTAGAATTAAGTCATCAGGACAGCAGAGTTAAGGGGATTCGCCTGAAAAAAAATTTTGGTCAGCAGAATGCTATTTTTTGTGCTTTTAATTATGCTGCTGGAGATTATATAATCACTATGGATGATGATCTGCAGCATCAGCCTTCTGATATAGTTTTGCTGCTGCAGAAAATCAGAGAGGGCTATGATGTAGTATATGCCATTCCAGAGGTGAGAGCACACAGTTTCTATAGAAGAATAGGCTCCAGGCTGACTAACTACCTCTTTAATCTAATTACTCCCAAAAAAGAAGGGCTTAGAGTCAGCAGTTTTAGAATAATGACCAGAGAAATGCTTGCTAAAATTACAGCTTCAAAAAAGTCTTTTATCTATCTTTCGGCTATCATTTTAAAAGAAGAGCCAGCGATTGCAAATATCTACACAAAACAGCAGCAGCGCAAATATGGTCAGTCCAATTATAGTTTTTTTAGGTTATTAAAATTATTTTTAAAGCTTTTTATCTATTACGGAGAACTTCCTTTTTTAAAATATTTACGCTCAAAAAACGAACAGTATTTAATTGCAGAAAGTACTTTTATAGAGAAAGAGGAATCAAAATGCGGTTATTAATTCTTGGTGGAGGCAGCGGCCAGCTGAGTTTAATTAAAAAGGCAAAAGAGCTGGGGCATGAGGTAGTTGTTTCAGATTATTATCAGGATGCTCCCGGCAAAAAGATTGCTGATTTCAGTTCTGAAAGCAGTACTTTCGACCTTGAGGCCAACCTTAAAACTGCAGAAGATTATAAGGTGGACGGTATTTTAACGGCTGGAACAGATCAGCCGGTTTATACTGCTGCCCGGGTGGCTGAACGCTTGAATTTAAAGCAGTATCTCTCTACAGAAACAGCTGAGGCTGTAACCAACAAAAAAGTTATGAAAAATAAATTCAGCAAAGCAGCAATTCCAACAGTGAAATATAAAATTTTAGCAGCAGATTTTTCGGATCAGGAACTGGAAGACTTTGAGAGACCCTTTGTTATTAAACCTCTGGACAGTCAGGGGCAGCGGGGTGTCTTTAAACTGGAGACAACTGCTCAAATTAGAGAAAAATTTAACGAAGTTCTTTCTTATTCCAGACAGGATAAAATTTTGCTAGAAGAATATTATAAATCAGATGAAATTACAGTTAGTGGCTGGGTTGTAGAAGGAAAGACAACAATTTTAACGGTTACCGACCGCCTGCGATTTGAAACAGGGATTCACATTGGAATTTGTTCTTCCCATCTTTTTCCCTCAAAGCATTTAGAAAAATACTTTGATGAAATTAAAAATATAACTGAAAAAATTGTGGCTGAGTTTGGAATAAAAAATGGGCCAATATATTTTCAATTTTTAATTGGAAAAGAGGGGCTAAAGGTTAACGAAATAGCCTGCAGAATTGGAGGAGCCTATGAGGGAGATTTTATGCCAGCGCTGACAGGGGTTGATATTTTGAAAATGATGGTCAGGCTGGCAGCAGGAGAGCCGGTTGAGCAGAAAGCACTGCAGAATTATTCTCTGCTGGCCAATCAAAAATTTCTTTCTTCACAGCTCTTCTTTGCTGGCCCGGGTCGGATAGACCTTATAACTGAGAGTTCTGAACTGCAGAAATTATCCGGACTTTTAAAAGTTGGTTTTAATTACAGACCTGGAGAGCGGATTCCAGATATAGAAAATGCAACTGCCAGAGCCGGTTATTTTATAGTGCTGGCAGATAATAAAGCTGAACTAAAGCAGCGGGTAGCTGCTGTATATGATAAGTTGAAAATTATTGACCGGAAGGGAAAGAATCTTGTTTACAGAGAAATCGGAGAAAATTTTTAGAAACCAGGAGTGTAAGTATGAAAAAGTATCTAACAATTATTATAGTTTTGATCTTAACTCTGCTGTTGGTCAGCGGCTGTGAAAATAATGAAGCAGGGCGCCAGCAAAAAATTACTATTGCCGAACAGTACGGGCTGGCCTATGCTCCTGTACAGTTAATCAAAGAACTTAAGTTTTTAGAAGAAGCCAACCCAAATTTAGAAGTCGAGTGGAAGCAGTTGAGCAATACTACTTCTATTAGAGAGTCAATGCTGGCTGGCGAAGTTGATATAGCTTTTATGGCTATTCCTCCTTTTTTAATTGCTCGCGATAAAGGGATGGAGTGGAAAATTATTTCCGGACTTTCTGAGAGTCCCCTGGGCTTAATGACCAACAGAGGAGATATTAATAGTCTGGCAGATTTTAAAGCTGATGCTAAAATTGCACTTCCCCAGCCCGGAAGTATTCAGCATATTTTACTCTCAATGGCGGCTGAAAGAGAATTTGGAGAGGTAGATAGATTTGATGAACAGCTTTTGACAATGAGTCATCCTGATGCAATGAATGCCCTGCTTGCCGGTAGAGAAGTAAGTGCTCATTTTGCCTCTGCTCCTTATCTTTTTTTAGAAAGCAAAGAAGAGGGAATTAAAAAGATTTTAAGTGGCAGAGAAGCCTTTGGTGGTGACTTCACCTTTATTATAGGTGTCAGTACTGAGGAGTTTTACGAGCAGCAGCCTAAAAATTATGCTTATTTTCTGAACGCCCTGGAGAAAGCAATAGAATTTATAGATGGGCAGCCAGAAGAAATAGCGGAAATTCTGGCAGATAATTATAATTTAAGTCAGACTGAAATGCTGGAATATCTAAACTGGCCGGGTATGACGTTCACCTCTGAAATCAAAGGTCTCAATAAGTTTATTGATTTTATGGCTGCAGAATCCTATCTGGAAGCAAATAATTATCAGTATTCTGAGCTTGTTTTTGAAAAAAATTTAGCCGGCAGCGAAAACATTTCAAAGGAGGAAGCTGTCCAAAATGAAGAGTAAATATAAACAGCGAATTTTTTGGGGGATAATTTTAGCCCTGATCTGGCAGCTAACAGCAGTAAGCGGAATTTTTTCGAAAATGATTTTTCCCGGTCTTGATCAGATTTTAACTGCTTTATTTGATTCACTAAAAGACGGCACCTTAATTAAGCAGATAGGATTTTCATTATCAGTGATTGCACAGGGGCTATTTCTGGCCACTATTACAGCTTTGATTCTTTCTCTGACAGCTTATTTTTCTAGTTATGCTGCTGGTTTGATAGATACCCTGACTGCTCTTGCTCATCCACTGCCTGGAATTGCCCTGATGCCTTTAATTTTGATCTGGTTTGGTTCTGGCAAAACGGCAATTTTGATTGTAATTATTCATTCAGTTTTATGGCCTTTAATTTTAAATTTAAGTACAGGTTTTAATTCAATTCCGGATATTTATACTTTGATTGCCAAAAATTATCGTTTAAATAAATTAGAATTTATGTATAAGATATTAATCCCGGCTTCCCTGCCTTACTTTATTTCCGGTTTAAAAATAGCCTGGGCCAGATCCTGGCGGGCGTTAATTAGTGCTGAAATGCTCTTTGGTGCAATTAACAGTCTGGGAGGTCTTGGCTGGTATATTTTTCAAAAAAGAGTTTTCTTTGATTTGCCGGGGGTATTTGCTGGAATAATTGTGATTATTTTAATTGGGATAGCTGTTGAAGATTTCATTTTTGAAAAGCTGGAAGCAAAAACAGTCCAAAAATGGGGAATGTTAAAATGAGATCCTATTTAGAACTTAAAAATATTAATAAAAGTTTTGAGACAGGAAAAGAAACAAAGATTGCTTTAAAAGATATTAATTTAGAGATTAAAGAAAATGAATTTTTGACGATCTTAGGCCCTTCCGGCTGTGGTAAATCAACACTACTTAAAATAATAGCCGGTTTCAGCAAAACAGATAGAGGCCAGCTTTTAAAAAAAGGAGAAGAACTTGTGGGTGCGGGTTTGGACAGGATAATGCTTTTTCAGGATTTTGAGCAGCTTTTTTCCTGGCAGACTGTGATTGATAATATCAGTTTTGCGGTTAAAGCTTCTGCTAAAAATAAAAATATAAAACTAACTAAAAGGCAGATTAAAAAAAAGTCATTAAAATATCTAACTGAAGTTAAGCTTGCAGAATATCAAAATTATTATCCACATCAGCTTTCCGGAGGAATGAAGCAGAGAATTGCTCTGGCTAGAACCCTGGCTGCAGAAGGTGAAATAATGTTAATGGACGAACCATTTGGTAGTGTAGACAGCCAGACCCGCCAGGAGCTGCAGCAGCTTTTGGTTCAGCTCTGGCAGGAAGAGGAGAAAACAATTATTTTTGTGACCCATGATATCAGGGAGGCAGTTTTCCTTTCCGAAAGAATAGTCCTCATGAAAAATGAGCCGGGCGAATTAATAAATATTATTGAAAACAAACTGTCATACCCTCGTATTAGGAGCAGTAGAGATTTTAATCAGCTTTTTGAGAAGCTCCAGTCTCAGCTGCAGAATTAACTTTATAGATTTTAACCGACCAGTTTTTGGCTCCGATTTTTCTTACAATTCTCATTGCATAGGTAGAATTAATGAATTCTTTGATCAGTTCAGTTTCCTGTTTGAGAAAATACTGCATTTCTTGATAATAAGGATAAAGATTGCCGTAGAGAATATTCCAGCTGGGTCGACTGTTGTAGATATAATCCATTTCTTCGGGATAAATTATATATTCAATTTTATTTTTATTTATATAATCAGCAAAAGAGAGATTGTTTTCCTGCAGATAAGCAAGGTTTCGGTAATCAACAAGGCTTCCATTTTCAAAATAATAGTCTGTATTTAAATTTGCCAGCACCCTGGCATCCCGCGGCACTACCTCTGCAATTTGCTGCAGATAATCCTGATAATTATAATGGCTGTCTTTAATTATTGTAAAACCACTGTTCAGCAATAAAATCATCATCAAAATCAAGACTAGTGATCTCTTAAATTTGGGATTTAAATTTTTTATCAAGTTTATAAATAAGAGATAGGCAGCAGGAAAAATAAAGATGATAGAGGTTTGGTTGTATCTGCCGATTATTAAATATCCAAGATTAAGCGCCAGCAGTGTCAAAAGCAAATAAATATTAATTCTATCTTTTTTAAATCTGCTGAAAATAGATTTGATTATTGATATTGTACTTACTGCAGTAAAAAATATAAGTTGAAATTTTATTGGAGGAATATAATAAGTACCGCTGACTCTATAAAATAACTTCAGATAAAATGATTTTAGATTTTCTAGTTTGATTAAAAAAGAATCTAAAACTCCCAGTCGGGCACCATAACTGCTGTAATTATTAATAAAATTGGGATCAAATTGAAAACTTAAATAAACAAATAACAGAGCAGTTAGAGCCAGGGTGCCGCCAAAGCTGAGATAATTTTTTAATTTAGTTTTTTGATTAAAAATTAAGTTCCAGCTGTAGATTAAGATTAAAGGCATGGAAATAATAAAGGCATTAGGATGAAAACCAATTGCTGAACCCAAAACAAGGCCCAAAATAATATCTTTTTGAACTGAATGAGCTGATTTAAAATACGTTTTATTAGCATTTTTAGAACTGTCTCTT